>CAYVAP010000163.1:0-8519 GCA_964449365.1 uncultured Bacteroidia bacterium | reverse complement strand
TCATGCGCGACGCCTACTTCGTTCCTGAGAACAAAATAATCGATGCCCTGCTCGAAGAATTCAAAAGCCAAGGCATCCACATGGCCGTGGTGGTGGATGAATTTGGCGGCACAGCCGGCATCGTGACCCTCGAAGATGTGATCGAGGAAATTTTTGGTGAGATCAACGATGAATTCGACTCCGCAGATTGGGTCTACACCAAGCTCTCCGAAGATACTTACATCTTTGAAGGGCGCATTTCTCTCAACGATGTGCGCAAGATCGTAGGGCTAGACGATCAGGTCTTCGAAGATGCACGTGGCGATAGCGACAGCCTGGGGGGACTGATTCTGGAGCTGCACGGTAAGATTCCTGCCGTGGGCGAGGTGATTCGGTACCAATCGTTTGAGCTGCACGTGGAGTCGGTGAGCCGTAACCGCATCGCTATGGTCAAATTTGTACGGCTCAAAGAGGAGGAAGAGTCGTGATCCGGTAGCATCCGATCACGTTCCGAAGGAATCAGCGGGCAGATGCGGCGATGCCCAAAAGGGATTGATGTTCTCTCACAAAGGTCATACTTTGTGCAGATGAGCCGGATAAGGCTTGATCGCTCAACTCTGCTGGCGCGCACCTACTCATTTCCCTAGCACATCCACCCCGCCACTCTCCATCAGACCATCTCATCATGCTGTTGCCTTTTTTTCATGCTAGCTACCGCCTCTTGTTGATCGGGTTGCTGGGAGTCAATTTGCTGGGTTGCACACCTGCCCAGCAGTGGCCACAGGGACAATCCTGGCTGGAAAAATTTACCTTCGACCTAGCATCGCTAGAGGACCCAAGCCCATCGGCTGAAGCCTCAGGCTTGTGCGCCCTCTCCTACCAATTTTGCATTCCGGCTCGGCCCGTGCTGGCCGAGCAGGTTCGCAAGATCGATCCTTCAGTGGTGATTTTTGACTATGCGCCGGACCGTAGCCGATGCGGCGATGAAACATTTCTTTGCATTGGCACCACCCATCAGCCTGACTACCGCAGCGTGCTGATCCGGCTGGCGAAGCTCCCCTACATCGAGCGCATCGACGAAGCTCCTTCTGAGTGATGCGATTGCCCGTCGAATTGCTTAGCTTTGAAACAAAGGATCATCGAGTTTGGCATTCAGAGATATCATCGGACAAGAGGAGGCCATCTCCACCGTGCGCGACATCATAGCCCATGATCGACTGGCTCACGCCTTGCTGCTCACGGGCCCTGCTGGAGTAGGCAAACTGGCTTTGGCGCAGGCCATCGCCCAGTACGTCAACTGCGCTGCGCCGCAGCAGGGCGATAGCTGCGGTCGCTGTCCCAACTGTCTCAAGATCAGCAAAGCCATCCACCCGGATCTGCGCTACATCCTGCCGATCATTTCCAAGACCGAAGGGGGCAAGCGATACTTGACCGAGGACTATTTTCCGCAGTTTCGCAAAGCCTTCGTGGACGATTCCTACTTCAGCTTTGGTGATTGGCAGCGTACCCTGGGCGGCGAAAACAAGCAACTGTTCATCAGTGTGCATGAGATTCGCGCACTCAAGCGCAGCATTTATCTCAAAGCCTTCGAAGCCCCCTACAAGGTGGTGATCGTCTGGAACACGGAGTTGATTCGGATCGAAGGGGCCAATGCTTTTCTCAAACTGCTGGAGGAGCCGCCCGAACGCACCCTGATTTTGATGACCTGTAGCGACCCTTCGCAGTTGCTCAGCACCATCCACTCGCGCTGCCAACGCCTGGCCCTCAAGCGCCTTCCTCCCGATCAGATTCAGCGCTACCTGATCGATCAGCAGGGGATCGCCGAGCATCATGCTCAAGAGCTAGCCAGCATCGCCGAGGGGAGTCTCGGCAACGCCAAAGCGTATCTCTCCGAAAGCAGCCAGACCATGAGCGGCCTCTACATCGAGTGGTTGCGGGCCATCTATCGTGGCGATTATCAGCAGATCCACGATCAGATCGAGCAGCTCTTCAAGGAGAGCAAGGAGTTCCAAAAGCATTTTCTGACCATCGGCATCAAAAAGATGCGAGATTCGATGCTCTACCAGATCGGTACCCCTCAACTGGCTCTGGCCACTGAGCAAGAGCAAAGCTTTCAGGAAAATTTTTCGAAGTTGGTAGATCCCCACAAAGTCGAGCGCATGAGTGACCTCATGGATCAAGCCCGGCATCATCTGGCTGGCAATGTCAACCCCCAAATGACCCTGATGGCCCTGTCGCTGCGCATGCATGCCATTCTGCGCAGTTGAGACACTACTGGACATGAGCCTCTGGAGCGCTTGTTTTTTGACAGGATGGACAAGATGGATAGAATGGATAGTTAGCTTTAGAGCGTTTATGATCCTGTAAACCCGGTAGATCCTGAAATCCTGTCTAATCTAAATTGATCGATGACATCCAGGAGTATGGGCAGATGACTCGTTTTGAATATTGCCTCCTAAGCCTGAAACTTATCCCAAGATCTAAATGCCATGAGACATCCGGCGATTCCCTGGACGCTGACGGTGCTACTGGGGCTGTGGGTTTTTGCTTTGGAATATTATGCGAAGCATCAGTCGCCGCCAGACCCCTCTATTGCCTTCTACGACACCACCGAGGTGACTGCCCAGGTGCATACCCCTGAGGCGCCGCCCGAAATGATGCTCTATGCTCAGTTCAACAACATCCTCGAAGGCAAGCGCCAATGGGTAAGCGCCAAAGGAGAAAACGGTCGCTATCGCTTGCGATTCGAAGTCAATAGCCCACGCCCGGCAGTGTTGTATACCAATGACGAACCGCTGGAGATCTTTTTGGTGCCCGGCGACACGACTCTCCACGTCGACCTGTACTGGACTGCGCCTTACGACCACATCGACTCGGTGTATTTCTCTGGGCAGAATGCCAAGATTTGCGAGTATTTCCAGGCCAAGGCCGCCCAGTTTGAGCAGGTACACCTGCGAGCCACTCGCCACACCGTGGCCTCGGTCGACTTGCGGCGCTACGGCAACAAGCTCGACTCGATGGCGGCCCAAGAGCTAGCCTTTTTAGCAGAAAAAGAAGTCTTTTCCTTCTTACCGACCTGGTTTGGTCTCTTCGAAAAAAATGAGATCCTCTACCAACGCGCCTATCTCAAGCTCGCAGCGGCCTACAATCGAGAGGTAGATCCATCTCTGCTCGATCATCCTCCCGTCAACAACCAAGGGGCTGTATTTTCTTACTACTACTACCTCTATCTCAACGCCTACTTTGCTCAGTTGCAAGGCGATTCTCTGCCTGCGGTCAACTTCAAGCGGCAGATCGAGCAGCACATGGCCCTAGCTGACTCCCTGTTGACCGACGGTCCGAGAGACGTATTCATGACGCGAGTGATCATTCAATCCATCAATGAGGGGCGGCAGGACCTAGCCCGACAGTTTTTTCTGCAATACCGCGCGAGCTTCTCTCGGCCCAAATACGCGCGCTTCCTGGAGGCGCAACTAGAAAAAGGGGCTGATCAAGCAGAATGAGGAGACGCGAGTATCGCATCTCCTCATTCGATAGCAACAAGAGCAAATGACCAGGAAACATCCCCACAGGGAGAGCGGTAACTCTCGACCTGCTAGATGACAGAAGCCTCCTTGCTGATTGGTAATCGCGGGTGGCTTGGCTTCTGATTCTGGTTTAAAATTATGTACTTTCCAGATTTAATCTAGTGCGATAAAAAGTACAATTTTACTACTAAAATATGCGGTGATACGATACATTTGCGCGACAAAGTGCACTGACCGCAGATTTACTTACGGCTGATGCATCCTCCCCTATCAGCCATGGCAAGCCAAAAGCCCTCTTTTCGTCGCGTCGTTAGCCATTGCACTTTTGATCAATGGCGCATTCTTACGCTGCGGCAGGACGTACTTTTTCGGGCAGAGAGACGAAAAAGTTACGTTCGCACCTCCGAAATAGCGGCCGGTCGAGGCTTCGGCACACAGTGCCTCGCCAGCCCCTCATATTGGGCTCGTCAGCCCCTCATATTGGGTTACAGCTGCGGGGCAACCCTACGCACCTCGCACTTCGCACTCTCAACTCCAACCTCTCCTAGCCCTGCACCGCCTGAGCAACCTCAGTGCGCAGCCCCTCGGGATTGCGGATAATGATGCGCTTGCGGTCGAAGTCGATCAGGCGCGCTTCGCGAAGCTGATTCAGCACCGTGGTCACGGTCTGCCGCGAGGTACCCGTGTAGCTGGCGATTTCCTGGTGGGTGAGATAATTGCGCAGCGTAATGGCTCCGTCGGCCAGGACCTTGCCGTTTTTGTCGGCTTGCTCTAGGATGTACTCAGCCACGCGGGTGCGAGCGTCTTTGAAGAGGAGCGACTCCAGGCGTTGTTGGGTATAGATAAAGCGACGCCCCATCATGCGGTTGAGAAAGGCCATGAAGCTTTTGACGTCTCTCATCAGGCTGACCACCTGCGAGCGGTCGAGCGAGCAGATCTCAGTGTTTTCGATGGTCTGAGCATAATCATTGCGTCGCGCTTCGCCATACACCGCCAATTCACCGAAGATCTCGCCGGGATGCAAAATGGCCTTGATCAGCTCACTGCCATCGGGGGTATAGCCCGCAATCTTGACGGCTCCCTCATGAATAAAAAACACCTGATCGGCGTCGTCATCGCTGAAATAGATGAACTCCCCCTTTTTGAAGTGGCGCTTGGGTTGCTTTTCATAGCGCTCTTCTGCGTTGTTGAGGGGGCAGAAATACTCAAACAGGTTGACTTCTTCGAAGTACCAGAGGGAGCTACCTTCTTGCATAGCCTAATCGAGTTGAGGGGAAACATAAGGGCTTGAGAGCACAGCAATCCTACCGAACAGGCCCCGCATGGATGAACGATGCATGATAACCAAAAAGGATTGCGCCAACCAAAAAGAATTGCGTCATTCTCACCGCTGCAAAAAATCAACGCGATTCCTGCTGTGAAACATTGACTCGGTCAATAAACGGGAGGAAATTTTAAATGTTCCAACATGAATTGTTGCTTTACAGACGGTTAGCCGCTTGATATTCAGGGAGTAATCGGCTCATGCATTTCCTTCTGGCAGGGCGTCTAGCACCTGCTCCAGGGCCATGGCGCGCGAGCCTTTGATCACCAGGGTGTCGATGTCGGCCAGCAGTTTGGGTAGCTCTGCCTGGCAGGCGGCAGCGTCGGGATACCACTGCGTAGGGCTGGAGATGGCCTCGACCAGGTGCTTCATCTGCGGCCCTACCCCGATGGTCAGGGCGGGTTGATGCCGGGCAATGAAGCGGCCCAACTCAGCGTGAATGGCGGGGCTATTTTTTCCCACCTCATACATATCGCCCAGGATAAGGGCTACCCGCCCGCTTTGGACCGAGAAGACATGCTCCACCGTGGCCTGCATGGAGGAGGGGTTGGCGTTGTAGGCGTCGAGCCAGACGGTGAGAGAGCTGCGGCGCAGGAGCTGGCTGCGGTTGTTTTCAGAGCGATAGCTGGCGATGCCGCGTTGTAGATTTTCGGGGGCAATGCCAAAATAGTATCCCACCGTGATGGCGGCCAGAATGTTGTGGGCGTTGTGTGGGCCACTGAGGCTGGTCTCTACTGGAAGGGGGGGAGCCCAATGACGACTGTGGATGAGCAGGCGCATGCCATCGAGGCGATTTTGCTCGATTTGCAACCAGAAGTCGGCTTCGGGGCTACCGTAGGTAAGCCGCTGCGTGGCGTCTTTGGCGGCGGCTACCACCCGGTGGTCGGCGGCATTGACGAAGAGCTGCCCCCCGTGCTCATGCACAAAGTCGAAAAGAGCCCCTTTGGTACGCTGTACCCCGTCGAGGCTGCCGAGGTTTTCGATGTGGGCGTAGCCTACGTTGGTGATCAGGCCGTGGGTCGGCTCAGCGATCTCGGCCAGCTCCTGGATGTCGCCCGGCTGATTGGCTCCCATCTCTACCACTGCGATTTCAGCTTGGGCAGACATAGCCAGCAGGGTCAGGGGCACACCGATGTGGTTGTTGAGGTTGCCTTGGGTGGCATGAACCCGCTTTTCGGTGGCCAGCACGGCGTGGATCAGCTCTTTGGTGGTGGTCTTGCCGTTGCTGCCTGTCAGCCCCAAAAAGGGCACGGTAAATTCACGCCGACGCAGGGTAGAGAGTTGCTGCAGGGCACGTAGCCCGTTTTCCACTCGTAAAAAACGAGTCTCACCCTCGGGGATCACGGCAGGATCGTCTACCACGGCGCAAGCTGCCCCTTTTTCCAGGGCTTGGGCGGCATATTGATTGCCGTCGAAGCGCGGACCTTTGAGCGCGACAAACATGGCCCCAGCTGGCAGGCTACGAGTATCGGTACTCACCGCACCGCAACGGTGAAAGTGAGGGAGCAGATCGGCGGCGGAGAGGGGCGTAGTAGGCATGAGAAATTCGAATGGTCAGAATTCGAAGCCTAGGCTAACTTGTACTTAGCTCTGCACCGAGTTGCCAGTGGCGACGACGCGTTTGACCTCGGGTACAAAGTGATTCATCAGCTTTTCCACCCCGTCTTTGAGGGTGGTGCGTACGTAGGGGCAGCCGTGGCAGGCCCCGTGCATGGAGAGGTTGAGTACGCCATCGGCGTAAGAGTCGAAGACGATGTCGCCGCCGTCTTCTTGCGCCGCAGGGCGCACCTGCTTCTCCAGAATGTCGCGGATGATGGCCACCACGGCATCCTCAGAGCGCTCATGGCCGATGCCCTCGGCCCCTAGGTAGAGGATGGGCTCATCGTCTTCGAGATGCTGCTGAATGATCATGCGCAACTCAGCAAGCACCGATCCCCAGTCGGTATCCGGTGAGGGATCTTTGACGACGGTGATGTAGTTGGCGTTAAGCATCACCCGCTCCACGTAGCGAAGCAGGAGCAACTTTCGCGCCAGGGGAGCCGATTCGGCGCTTCGCCAGTCGGTATATTCGTAGGGCTGATCCGTCAGGACGCCGTTCTCCAGCACAAACTTCATGGCATGGGGATTGGGCACCCCCTCGACGTGCATTGCTACTTTACGCTTTTCCATATAGGTCGAACCAGTCAGATAAATAAGTTCTCTACAAAGATACAAAATCTTGGGGAGCTTGTAGCGCGTCAGCTCTACGGAGGAGAAGTCTATTTGCCTCGCGAATCGCGCCAGCTTTCTCGTAGGACAGCGAGCAGGGAGCGGCTGCTCGCAAACCTATCTCTTCCGGGCGAGCAACACGCTGGCGTGGTCGCAGGCGGGGTCTTCCGCCACAAAATCCACCACTGCCAGGCTCAGTGTCTGTAAGATGCTCTGGTATGCTTGGGGCGCTAAGCTGCTGTGGTATACCTCCTCGCCGCCCACGTGGCCGATCGCTTCGCCCGCCTTGGGGCCCACGGTGAGCATGAGCGCGCCGCCGGGCTTGAGATGTGCTGCCAGCCGCACCAGGGTGCTGCGCTGCTCGTCGGGGGTGAGGTGAAAGAAGCTGTGCCAGCCGATGATGCCGTCGAAGCTCTGGCCTAGGTCTAGGTGGCGCATATCCCCCACCGCCCAGTGGTGGGCGGGAAAGCGGCTTTGCACCAGCTCGATCATGCAGGCAGCGTAGTCGATGCCAGTCAGGGCGTGGCCGTGTTGGATGAAGTACTGCGCGATGGGTTCGCCCGCGCCGCAGCCCAGGTCGAGGATTTCGGCTGGCTTGGGTAGCAAGGCTTCGAAGCGCATGAGCCATTTACGCTCGATCAGGCTTTTGCTGCGCTCGGCGTCGAAGCGGGGGCCTTGGCGCTGGTACACCTGCTGGGTTTGGGCGGCGAGGGGGTGGAGGGACATGGGAAGTTGCGGATGTGAAGAGTAGTGGGATGAGGCGGTGAAAAAAAATCTCTCTGGGGGCGTTACTTCTTACCTCTTTCAGAACGGAGTCCTGAAAACCAGCGCCTCCGACGAGGGGCGTCAGTGGAAAGCAGGAAGCCTTATGCCACTGCATAGTCAGAAAGTACCCTGACCTCCGGTGGTAGCCAGCCAATCATGATGTCCGACTTAGGGACGCCAAACCCTTGTAAGCTTTCCCCCAGGTCTTCCTCGGTGCCGTTGTATTGCAACCAGGCTTTGCCGCCCTCAATGTCGAGGTGAAAAAGTGTGTAGCGGACATAGCGCCCCTTTTGCCAGCCAATGGTCACCAGTTGGTAGTGGTCGCGCTCGGTATCGGCGATTACTTGCCGTTCGATCTGATCGAAGTTAGCGGGTAGATAAGCAGCGTGTTCTTCGAGAATGGCCAGAATGGCTTTTTGGTATTGGGTCAGTTTTTCCATGTGTGGATGGTTTCGGTGGCTAGGTCGAAGACCAGCAAGTGCATGGTTACGTTTTTCAGCGTGAGTTGGATAACAGATTTACCAAATGTCTCTTCGTAGGCGAATCTAGGAATAGCTAAATATAGCTCGCGGTCAGGCTCCTGCTGTTGCAACGCATAAAAGTCGTTGAGGTATTGACCTAGTGCTCTGTCAAGTTGAAAATGATGGGTAAGCGGTCGCAAATTTTTTCGCAGATCAAGGCGAAAAATCCGAGTTTGGCGGGCCAAACCGCGAGAC
>CAYVAP010000162.1:6302-8528 GCA_964449365.1 uncultured Bacteroidia bacterium | reverse complement strand
ACTAGTCCATTTGTAAAATAGCGTGACTGTTATGGGTAAAAAGCGAAAGAAAAAGCAGCCAAAGCAGCCGGCTGCCATGTCTCCGAAGAGGTACGTCAAAGAAAAGGCGCGTAAACTTCCTTTGGGCCCTTGCTATGCCTCCCAAGATCTATCTGGCTCCGACGGCGAAAAAGGGCTTTTTCAAATCATCATAACGCGGGCCAAACCTTCCGGTAAGTTCGCGATCGGGGTTTACCTGGTGGACGTATGGTGCCTGGGGTTGAAAAATACCTTCCTGCAACCCAATGCGGATGAGGATGCATTAGCAGAATTGGTGGATACCGTTTCTGCTTCCGAAGATCAACCGGTGGTAGCGGTAGAATATGCCTGGGCGCATCACTTGATCTACGGAGCCATCGCCTATGCCAAGTCGCTCGGCTTTGAGCCGAACAAAGACTTTGCCCTGACGCGCTATGTGCTAGAACCAGAAGAAGCCATAGAAGATACCTTTAACTTCGAATTTGGTAAAGATGGAGAGCCTCTCCTGATAGTGGGACCACGCGACAATGGTCCCAAACTGATCGCCACTCTGCGGCAGACCGTAGGAGAAGACAACTTCACATACATCATGCCGATTGGGGGAGATACGCTCTTGGGTTGATCAGTCCTGCGCAAGTCTTGCCTGGGAGCCGTGCTTTTTATTCGTTAGAAAGTATAACGCCGTTACAGGAGCCATTCCTTTTCCACTCGCTGCCAAAACCCCTAACTTAGCGCCCGTAGCTTATCCCTCAACCTTTGCTCCATGCGCTTCGCTTATATTTGCCTGTGGCTGAGCCTGTTAGTGGCCTGCACCCAGCCCAAGCCCCAAACTGCTGACCGCCAAAACGACCCCGCCCAGCGCGAAAAGCCCTACGTGGTGATGGTCTCACTAGACGGTTTTCGCTATGACTACGCCCAAAAATACGAAGCCAAAAACCTGCTGCGCCTCGCCCGTGAGGGCCTGAGCGCCGAAAAAATGTGGCCCAGCTATCCTTCCAAGACCTTCCCCAATCATTACACCTTGGTTACGGGTTTGTATCCCTCCCGCCACGGCATCGTGGACAACACCTTTTACGACCCGGCGCGGGGCGAAACCTACCAGATTCGCGACCGCCAAAAGGTGGAGGATGGTGCCTGGTACGGTGGTGTGCCCCTGTGGGTGCTGGCCGAGCAGCAAGGCATGCTGGCCGCTTCGTACTTCTGGGTCGGCTCAGAGGCAGACGTACAGGGCACCCTGCCCAGCTACTACTACCGCTACGACGGCGGCACCTCACACCAAAAGCGGATAGATCAGGTGATCGACTGGCTGAAGTTGCCACCGGAGACGCGGCCCCACCTCATCACCTGCTACTTCTCGGTGGTGGACAGCCGGGGGCATCGCGATGGTCCTGAGAGCGAGTCGGTGCGCGCAGCCGTACAGGAGGTCGATCGCCGCAT
Organism: uncultured Bacteroidia bacterium; assembly: GCA_964449365.1. Lineage (GTDB taxonomy): Bacteria > Bacteroidota > Bacteroidia > J057 > J057 > CAYVAP01. Next base: position 7,073 of record CAYVAP010000162.1, on the reverse strand, counting down.
TGGGCAGTTGGACAGTGCCTTTCAGGCCCTAGGATTGCCCATCACCCTGATCGTGGTCTCGGACCACGGCATGCTAGCAGTCAACACCGAGGACCCCATTATCCTCTCCCGGCTGGTGAATCTGGATGGCTTCGAAGTGGCTGGCGGCAGCGGGCAAAAGCTGCTCTACAGCGACGACACGGCCTTGGTCCGGCGCACCTACCAGGCCCTCAAAGCCAAGGAAGCTCGGCATCCCCTGCGTGTGTATTACCCCGAAGAGCTACCTGCCCACCTGCACTACACTGGCAATGACCGCATCGGCGAGCTGGTAGTGTTGAGCGAGCCGCCCTACGTCTTTGGTACCTGGGGCATCACGCCCAGCACGGGCACCCACGGCTTCGACTGGCAGGAGGTGCCCGAAATGGGCGCGATTTTTTACGCCAAAGGTCCTACCTTGCCTCCCGGACGTAAGCTGCCGCCTTTCGAAAATGTTCACGTCTATCCCTTGATGGCCCACCTGCTGGGCTTGACTCCGCCGGAGGATATTGATGGGGATTCTACGTTGATTTCAGTGATCAGTGATTAGTGATCAATGAACAGTGAACAGTGATCAGTGATCAGTAGGGTGAACAGTGAGCAGTGAACAGTGATCAGTGAACAGTAGGGTGAACAGTGAACAGTGATCAGTAGGGTGAACAGTGATCTAGGTGATCGCATGCTCCCGACCACTCGGATCACCCCGATCACTCGGATCACTCCGATCACCCCGACCACTCAGATCACTCGGATCAC
>CAYVAP010000162.1:4461-6202 GCA_964449365.1 uncultured Bacteroidia bacterium | reverse complement strand
CAGATCAACCCGCTCACTCCGAACTACTTCCCCTTGACCATCGACCTAAACTGGACCGAATGGCTGCTTTTTGCAGTGGCAGGCTTGCTCACCGGCGTGATCAATACTTTGGCGGGCAGCGGCTCGCTGATCACGCTGCCGGTGTTCATCTTCATCGGAGGGTTGCCTGCGCCGGTGGCCAATGGTACCAACCGCATCGGGGCGCTGCTGCAAAGCGCTGTGGGAGTGATGGCTTTTCAGCGCAAGGGACAATTGCCCAAGAAAAACCTGCCCTGGCTGGTGATTCCCGCCATTTTTGGGGCGGGCCTAGGGGCCTGGCTGGCAGCCAGCCTCGACCGCGACCAGATGAACTACACCATCGGTGGGCTGATGGTCTTCATGCTCATCGTGCTGCTGGTCAATCCCAAGCGCTGGATCAATCCTCGCGAAGTCAACCATGCGCGGGTCACCCATCCGCTCAACGCGCTGGCCTTCTTTGCCATCGGGGCCTATGGGGGCTTCATTCAGGCGGGGGTGGGCATCTTCCTGCTGGCGGGATTGGTGCTATCGGCTGGCTTCGACCTCAAGCAGGCCAACGCCATCAAGCTGCTCATCGTACTATTTTTCAACGTGCCGGCCATTATCATCTTTTTCTACAACCACCAAGTGCATATCGCATTGGGGCTGGCCATGGCCATCTTTCAGGCCACCGGCACCTTCATCGGAGTGTGGTTTGCCAGCCAAGTCCCCAACGCCAACCTCTGGATTCACCGCCTGCTCATCCTCATCGTCGTCATCTCGGCAGGCAAATTTCTGGGCGTCTGGGACGCCCTCTTCTGAGTGGCGCGGCATAGCATTCCAAGTATGTCAAGTGAATCCCGTTCCATCAATCACCCCATCATCCATTCCCCGTGCTTCTCCTTATTTTCCTCTGGGCCTTCTACCTCACCTTGCATAGTCTGCTAGCCAGCGGGCACGTCAAGCGCAGCGTCGCGCAGCGCCTGCCCTGGCTGAGGCCTTGGTATCGGATGCTCTATAACTTCATCGCCGTGGTGGGACTACTGGGCCTGGCCTGGTACCAGGGTACTCTGCCACGTCAGTGGCTTTGGGAGCCGACCTTATGGTCGGGTGGGGGAGGGGTTTTGCTCGCCCTAGGCGGATTGGTCCTCGCAGGCGTGACTTTGCGTGGCTACGACTTGGGGGCCTTTGCTGGCACCCGCCAACTGCGGGGTCAAGTCGACATTGACCCTGAAGAAGGCTTGGTAACCACAGGTCTGCACCGCCACGTGCGGCATCCGCTCTACACCGCCACGGTGCTGCTGTTGCTGGGGTGGCTGCTGCTGCGGCCCAGCACCGTTACCCTTGCGGCTGTGAGCTGCATGCTGGTGTATTTGCGCATGGGTATCCACTTCGAAGAGCTGAAGCTCATCGCTCGCTACGGCGAGGCGTATCTCAGTTATCGGGCGGAGGTGCCGGGGTTGTTTCCAAAGGTGTTTTAGTGATCAGTGATCAGTGATCAATGAACAGTGAACAGTGAACAGTGATCAGTAGGGTGATCAGTGATCAATGAACAGTGAACAGTGAACAGTAGGGTGATCAGTGATCAATGAACAGTGAACAGTGATCAGTAGGGTGATCAGTGATCTAGGTGATCGCATACTCCCGATCACTCGGATCACCCCGATCACCGTTGATCACCCCAACCACCCCGATCACTCGGATCACCCCGATCACCGTTGATCACCCCAACCACCCCGATCAC
>CAYVAP010000162.1:869-4361 GCA_964449365.1 uncultured Bacteroidia bacterium | reverse complement strand
CCGATCACCGTTGATCACCCCAACCACCCCGATCACTCGGATCACCCCGATCACCCTGATCACTCGGATCACCCCGATCACTCGGATCACCCCGATCACCGTTGATCACCTTTTATTCCGTCAGGTCGATCTCGGTATTGTCGCCGATGTTGATGTGGTTGGCGCGGCCGCGCATGCTGGTGTCGTTGCCGATGACGGAGCTGGCCAGGATAATGGATTCCAGGCGGGAGTATGCACCCAAGATCGAGTTGCGGACGATGGAGTTGTGGATGGTAGCGTTTTCGGCGATGGCCACGTAGGGGCCGATGATGGAGTGGCGGATGTCGCAGCCAGGTGCGATGTGGACCGGAGGGATGATGACTGAGTGGTCGAAATGACGATCAGCATCTTGGGTCAAGCGTCCCAGCAAGATGCGATTGGCTTCCAGCAGGCTTTGCTTGCGTCCGCAGTCAAACCAGTTTTGCACCTGATGGGGGCGAAAGCGTACGCTCTGGCTGATCATGCGCATCAGCGCCTCGGTGAGCGAGTATTCGGTACCATCTTCGCGCAGCTCTTCCATCATACGGGCCAGTACTTCGAGCAACAGGTCGATTTCCTGAATTTTGTAAAGCCCCACTAAGGCCAAGTTGCTGGTAGGGATATCAGGTTTTTCCACCAGGCGCCTTACGTAACGCTGCTCGTCGAGCAGGGCAATGCCAAAGCCTCTGGGATCGTCGACTTCATGCACGGCAAGCACAGAGCCGGGGGTCTCCTTGACTTTGTGGGTGTCTTTGCCAAAGATGGTATCGCCCAGCAAAATCATCACTTCATCCTCCTGCTTGATTTCTTCCCGTGCGAGCCACAGGGCGTGGGCCAAGCCCTTACGTGGCTCCTGCACCACAAACTCCATCTTGATCTGATCGCCGTAGGTGGTCTGTACGTAGTCCTGGATTTTTTCGCGCAGATAGCCCACGATGAAGACTTGCCGGGTGATACCCGAGGCGATGAGGTTGTCGATGATATGGCCAAGGATGGGTTTGCCCGCCACGGGAATGAGGGGCTTGGGCTGGGTGTGGGTATGAGGGCGGAGTTGAGTACCGACCCCAGCCACGGGAATGATTGCTTTCATGCGAGCAGCGTCTTTGCTGTGAAATTAACCCTTTTGCGACTAAGGCAAAAGCGGAAGCTGCGAGAAATCAGAGCAGCAAGGGGCTGGCTGACGGCTCGCTTGCTTCCGAATGCCCCCGGCCATAGTCAGTACCGAACCACCACCCCCTGCTGCCGCAGGTATGCCTTTAGGGCAGGGATTGGGATGGTGCCAAAGTGAAACACACTGGCGGCCAGGGCTGCGTCGGCCTGACCAGTGGTGAAGACTTCGGCAAAATGATCGTGGGTACCTGCGCCCCCCGAAGCGATCACAGGGATGGAAAGGGTCCCCGAGATGGTGGCCGTGATATCGTTGGAGAAGCCTGCCTGCGTGCCATCGGCTTGCATGGAGGTGAGCAGGATCTCGCCTGCGCCGCGCTCGGCAACTTCTGTGGCCCAGGCCAGGGCCCGCTTGGGGGTAGGCTTGCGCCCGCCGTGGGTGTAGACATACCAATCGCCGTCGAGCAAATTGGTGTCGATGGCGACCACGATACACTGGCTGCCAAACTCGCGGGCCAACTCATCCACCAACTCAGGGCGCGCCACCGCCGCCGAATTGATAGATACCTTGTCGGCCCCAGCCCTGAGTAGGCGAGAGACATCCTCGATCTTGCGAATACCGCCCCCCACCGTGAAGGGAATATTGATCTCGCGGGCTACCTGCCGCACTAGTTCGGCCAGGGTGTCGCGTTTTTCTACCGTGGCGGTGATGTCGAGAAAGCAGAGTTCGTCCGCGCCTTGCTCGGCATATTTGGCGGCCAATTCGACCGGGTCGCCCGCATCGCGGATGTCGATAAAATTGACGCCTTTGACGGTGCGCCCGTCTTTGATGTCCAGACAGGGAATGATGCGTTTGGTCAGCAACGGTAGCAAGTTTTAAGGTGAAAATCGCTTGACAGAAAGCAAATTGCAATATAGCCTTCCCCCTCACAACGAAAAAACCCCAGCCGGAGCTGGGGTAAGGATTGCCTGGCCAAGCTTGGCCGTTAGTAACGTGAGAAAAATAACTTCCCCCTTTTGAAAGGTGAATGCCTTGATAAGCAGCGGTTTATGCTGTTCGTTGATCCATGTTAATTGTTCACTGTTACTCAGTTCGTTCCTTTGATTTCTACTTCTTTTACCTGACAATAGAAGCCGTCGGTCACTTCGAAGTAATAGATGCCCGCGCTCAGGTTATCGATCCGAAAGATCACCTGCGGAGGGGCATGGCCCAGGGTCTCTTGCTCTTGCATGAGCAAGTGCCCCTGCTGATCGGTCAGCCGCACCACGGCCTGGCGCCGGGGTAGGGCCGTAAGTTCGAGGTACATGCCATCATCGGCTCCGGCAGAGCTGCTGTTGAGCCAAAATCCGATGGTCGTGCGATATTCAGATGCAAAGCTCTGATGTGGAGATCGCTGAAGCCTTTCTACCAAAAGCATCATGGGAAAGCACGTTTGTTTGGGTAAATTAATCAATCGTTTAAGGGCAAAAAATGGGCCATCTTTGCATGGTGGCACGGTAGAAGGTGGCGCAAACCAAGCGGCGCCATAGGGAGTTGTCTTATCATGAATCTTTTTCTCAAAGACAAACTCGACGAAGTGGCCGAGCAATGCTGGCAATTGTTGGGCCGCGGCGGCGCTGACAGCAAGGATCCCTTTCACAGCCCGACCCTCATCACGCTGGGGCGAGACGGCTTTCCGGCGGCCCGCACCGTGATTTTGCGCAAAACGATACGACCTGAGCGGGTGTTGCTCTGCCACAGCGACTGGCGAGCCCAAAAAATAGCCCAGATCCAAGCCCACGACCAAGTGCTGTGGCACGGTTGGCATCCTAAGCATCGCATCCAACTGCGGCTGCGGGGGCGGGCTACCTTGCATCGCGATGATGCACTAGCCGATCAAGAGTGGAGCCGAGCCAGCGACAGCAGCAGGCTGAGCTATAGCGCTACTCAGCCGCCCAGTACGGAGATGAATTCGTTGGCTCAGGCCCAGGCAAAGCATAGCAGCTACGAGGCGCTGGAGACCGTAGATACCGAGCCCTGGCGAGCGCACTTTTGCGTGATTCGCAGCCAGATCGAAGCCTTCGACTACTTGCTGCTCGACCGCAGCGGGCATCGGCGAGCGCAGTTTCGGTGGGAGCAGGACCACTGGCAGGGGAGCTGGGTGGTGGCATGATCGGGGCAGGATCAGGCGGCGATCAGCTACTTTGGTGCCCTGAAACTTCCAAGAAGCTCACGAGGGGCCACCACCGCTACGAGCGGTAAACCTGATGAGCGGCCTCCCATGAGACGCTGAGGGTGCTTGTCCAAATAATCGAAAATTACAAAAGAATCGAAGGGCATTTTACGTTTAAGGTAAATATGCCTCTCAAACGACATCCTGCCCTGAT
>CAYVAP010000162.1:0-859 GCA_964449365.1 uncultured Bacteroidia bacterium | reverse complement strand
CCAATCTGATCCGGACGGGAGCACCCCGCTATCCAGCGTTTCCGACCGATCTGCCTGGCAAGCGCGCCTATCTGCTGCGCTATTTCGAGACCGATCTAGGATGGCACATGGAAAAGGAGGAAGCCATTTTGTTTCCCCTGGTGGAGACGCTGGGGGGAGAAGTGGGCAGTCTGGTCCAGACCCTGCGTATGGAGCACCATGACCTGCGGCAGGCTTTTGCGCAACTACCCGACTCCACAGCCCCTGATTTACAGGCGGCTTTCGACCACCTGAGCCATTTGTTGCAGGCGCACATCCGCTGCGAAGAGCGGCAACTGTTCGAGGCGATCCAGCAGCATCTCTCCGAAAAGCAGCTCTCGAACTTGGGTGAAAAGCTGCGAGAGGCGGACAGGGACTTGAAAAATCCTCCTCAGTAGCCGAACTTTGACGCATGAGCGATGCCATCCCCTACGATTTCGAGGCCCTGCGGCCTTATCATGATGAGGAAGTTCCCGAGGTGCTAACGCGCATCAGCCAGCGGCCGAGCTTCGGCCCCCTGATGAGCTACCTTTACCCCGAGGTCTCCCTCCATGAAATTTCCCATCGCTTTTGTAAGGTGCGCAGCGTGGAGGAGTTTCAGCATACCTACATCTCTCAGGCGGTCAACAGCATGATCCGTGACAGCATCACGGCGCTTACCCACGAGGGGCTAGCCGACCTGGAGCCCACCCGAGGGTATTTGTTCTTGTCCAATCACCGAGATATCATCCTGGATTCCGCTTTGCTCAACGTGCTGCGCTACGAGGCCAAGCAGCCCACCACCTCCATTGCCATCGGGGACAACCTGATGGTCTCAAGTCTGGTGACCGACCTGATGAAG
>CAYVAP010000161.1:0-8549 GCA_964449365.1 uncultured Bacteroidia bacterium | reverse complement strand
GGCGCTAGGAGGTACATTTTCCGGGTCGAAACTAATGCCTAGCGCCTTCGGAATTAATTAACCATTCGAAATTCGCATAAAACCTTGACCAGAAGCACTCACCTATATGAACGGTCAGGGGTATCAGGCACTTTGGTCAGTCCCCACATATTGGCTCACTCAGTGGCCGCCCAAGCGGCTATCTTTACTTTCAATTACGAATTACGAATTACAAATTCCCGATTACGAATTTCGAATGCGAAGCACTGGCAACCTATCATGAAGCGTTTTTTTTGATAATCAGAACCTTACCAATGGGGGCGTACCACCCAAAAGCGGAACGGTCAGGCATACTTAAAGTGTAATAACTGCTTGAAGCAGGCTGAGTTCAATCACCTCAGACCCAAACTTCTTCGCAATTTCTAAAAAATCAAGCTCAAGCCCATTGCCAACCAGTTGCCGCGCCGGATGGGTCCTACCTCCGATTGGTAAAAAAACAGGTTGACAGTGTTGCCGGGGGGCGCGTCGCCTGCGTCAGCCTGATGCCAGGTGTAGTGCAGCGCCAGCTTGAGGTGTTTGCCGTCGAGGTACCAGTTGATGCCCGCATCATAGGTGGTTGCTTGGCCAGCCGAGGCCCCAACCGCCGCCGCATCGGCCTGAGAGGTACTGTCTATGCCCCCTCCAAAGCGCTCGATCATCAGGGCCGGCTCGATCACGTAGCGCCCCACCGATAGGTTGAAGCCCCCGCGTAGGTGCGCTGTCCGTCGGGTATAGGTAAAATTCCGCATCACGGCGCTCTCCACCGGGCGCTGGCCTTGCCGCCGCATCAGGCTGAATTCCCCATCGAGGCTGAGGGGGCCATAGTTGGCTAGGAGATCCATGCTCAGCACCTGGCTGGGACCCAAGGCCCCATGGGCTCCCTGCCAGGCTCCGCCTACGCCCAGCGAGAAGCCCTTGCGCTGCCCAAAGTAGTTGATCTCGTAACCGATGCGGTAGCGGGTCTGCTCAGGATCGCCGAGGTGTAGCACGGCTCGCCCCACCCAAAGAGGCGCAAACTGCCTGCCCATGGTCTGAGCGTGGCTTGCGGTGAACTGAGGCACAAATACCCCCAGATTGTAGCTCAGACCCAGCCGAGGCCAGGGGCGTAGCAAGCCGCCGAGATTGATCCCGGTGGCACGTCCGGCTCCGGTTCCCACCAGATGCTGGCGCAGGTAGGCCTGCGTAGTCGCTTTTTCCATAGAATTGACCGACCAGGCCGAAGTGATGCTTTCTCGGCCCAACTGTGGGCGAAAATAGCCCGCCGTGAGATACCAGGTCTCCGCTTTGGGGTGAATGCGCCATTGGAGAAATGCATCCCAGATGCCCAGGTTGGGGGTAGGACCGTTGCTGCCACCCACCGTACCGCTCAACAAATCGCGCCCAATCAGGTCATAAAACAGCAGCAGGGTGTACTTCAGACCACGATAAGGCTCGCCCTTGAAGCCGAGTCGCGCGCGGCGCAGTTGCAGATCCGCCCGGTCATTTACCGCTTCGTAGCGACCTGAATCGGCCTGCCATACGCGCTGCCCCTGGGTGTAGGTGCCCCAAAGCTGTAGCATCACAAACGACTCGATGGGGAGGCTATCTTGTCGGAGTAGCCAACTTGGTTGGGCCCAGGCCCACGCACTGACCATGAACCAGGCAAACACCACAGACCTGAGGCAAATTTTGGCAGAAATCATCAGAAATTATTATATTATAATTTCTGCGAAAAAGGACTTTTTTTACCCAACCTGCAAGTCCAGCGGGGCGAAGGGGCGAGGATTGAGGCCGGAAGGTCGGGCCGATCAGGGCTTTTCGTCCATCAGCCAAACCTCTTTCTCAGAGCGCAGCTCCATAGTCGGCACTCCATCCGAGAGTTTGAGTTGGCCCTTGGCACACACCCTTTGATCGATGAGGGCTTCATGAGGCTGGTAGCTGAAGTTTACCGCGTTGGATTTCCACACTGCGAGAGTGAAGATGTGATTGGGAAACTTCTTGTCGAGGTTGAGGAAGGTATGTCCTCCGCGGGTGAGCTTGGTATCGACCACAGTCCCGCAGATGGTGACGCGCTCGCCGTTTTCTGCAAAAAAACGCGCTTGCACGGTGTTGTAGGTTCCTTGGGGCAACGCTTGGGGGAGCATAGGCTCTGCGTCTTGCTGCTGTCGCTCAGGCAGCCATTGGTGAGGTGCGCGTTGGCTTTCTACCGCCTGCTCCAGCGCATCGGGCAGTTTGGGAAAAAAGTCTAGCCCCGATACCTTCTCCACCGAATCGATGGGCACCGCGTAGGTCTCGACCGGGTAGGCCAGCTTGTGGTTGGGCATCAGAAAAGCGATACCCCGCTGCTGCTGATAGTCGAGCAGCACCTTGAAGTATTTTTCGGGAATGCTCACCCCGTTGACGCTACGCTCGATCTTGGGCAAGCGGTCGTGAAGCAGGGGACCAGTGACCACGTAGAGCTGAGTTTGCGGCGAGCGCTTGAGATAATCGCGCAGCATGCCTTCTAGCTCGGCCCAGCGCTCGCGGTTGAACTCGGGCGCTTGCGGCGACATGTTGGAGTAAAAATACGACTCCGAAAGGGCTACCTCCGACCAGCGAAAGTCAGCAGATGGGGCCAGGTGCCCCCGATCATAGCCAAAGCCCTCGTATTCGTAATGGCCATCGGGCTGCTCGTATTTGAGAAAATAATCGGCCTCTACCGCCGTACCGCTACGCACCTGAGGGTCAGGGCGAAAATCATTGCTCCGGGCTACCTCGCCGTCGATGACCTCCGGAATGATGAGATGAGCCACCCACTTGGCCTGCTCATGCGCCTCGCTGTAAACCAGGCTGTAGGCCTGATGCTCGATCAGGGTATCTTCGGGTGCGAGGGCAGGTAAGCCCAGGGCGTTGAGGTCAAAGCGCAGCCGACGCAGCAGCAGATCTTCTTTGAGGCGGCGGGCGGTTTCCGCTTGCGCGAGCAAGTCGGCGATGCGTTGTTCGGCGGCATCGATTTCGGCCTCGATGGCCAGACGCTCAGGATCGCTGAGCCCCTGAGCTAGGCTGCTGAAAGAGAGCTGGGAGATGAACCAGAAAAACAGAAACAAGCGATGCATGGTCAGGGAGCTTGGAGACATTGGGGATTGATACCGTTGACGTAGTGGTCGATCACGGCCAGGGGCTTGGCCACTTCAGCGCCCAGGAAGCCCTCGATCATGTCCGCAGTGATTTGGGCGTGGTAGGATTTGAGGTAGCGATCGGCCAGGGGCAAGTATGACCAGTGCCACTTTTCTTCTTCGTAGCCGTGGGGCCGTGCTTCGCCCTTTTCGGAGTAGACTTGACAAAAGCCATACGCCGAGGCGTGGGCTTGCAGCCATTGGTATTCTTTGAGGCCGCGCCCTGAGGAAAAGTAGCGGTTTTCGAAGGCATTGAGGTCGAGATCGGTACCCCAATGATGGCGCGAGGTGCCGGGCATGGAGCTGTAGCGCAAGATCTTTTGGGCCCGCGCCACCGGATCGAGAATGGCAAGGCTGAGATTCTGGCCCTCGACCAGGCGCTGCCCTGTCCACTTGGCTTCCCAGATACGCTTTTGGTACGCAAAATTGCGGGTAGCCGAGCGTATCGTCAACTCGACCCCGTTGGCCTGAGCCGCTTGCCACATGCGAGCAAAAGCCGCGTGGGTTTCTCGGTGCAGGTAAGCGCCCCGCGCACTGCCGGCGCTGTAGCGGTCGTCGATGCTTACAAACGAGCTATCCTCAGCCGGGTCGAAATGCCCCAACAGGTATTTGACGGCCACGGTATCGAAGCCAGGCGGGGTGGTATCGGCAGGAGAATCAGACATAGCTAGGGAATCTGGCTCGGCAGTGGTCGCCTGCTGGGAGCTAGAGCCAGCACCACAGGCCATCAATCCGAACAAGGTAGGGAGCAGCCAACGGAAAACGGGCATGTGCAAAAAAATCTTTGAGGCAAAATACAACCTCTGCTTCGCTTTGCGAAAAAAAAAAACGCCGATCGCTCTCAGGGAGCAATCGGCGTAGTGTTTTGGCCCGGAAGATAGGCCCGCCGTATAGGCGGGCACTCGTAGGGCATAGATCAATGAGAAACCTTTAGAAACGCGACCAAAGTAACTTCACATGCTTGGTTGATCTTTTCGGCGCATCTTCCGCGACAGTTGGAGCCCCTTACCCTCACTTCGCGTGGAGAAAAAGCCTTGCATAGCTCGCTATGCTCGCTTTTTCTTCCTTGTCTTCACCCAAAATCTCTGCCCAATCATACCTATCTATTTCGTCCGCGTTCCTTATCTGAATTAGCGGAGGATCACTTTTTCGCTCCACTGCTCGGCTCCGTTGAAGATGCGCATCAGGTACTGACCAGCAGCCAGACGGTCGGCAGGTACCTGAACGGGGCTTCCTTCGAGGCTGCCCTGGGTTTGATCGACGAATACCACCTGACCCATGGGGTTGAGCAGCTCTATCTGATAGTTGCTGCCTTGGCGGCCATAGACGGTTACCTCGAAGCCTTCGCTTGCGCTGACGGGATTGGGAAAGCGCACGAATTCATCCTTACGTACCGACACCTCTACCGTTTGGGAGAACGTAGTGCTGCCATCGAGGTCGACCTGCTTGAGGCGATAGTAGCTACGGCCCGAGAGGGGTCGCTCATCGACTGTCTGGTAAGCCTGAAGGTCGCGGCTGTTGCCCATAGAAGATTGGCGGATCAGGTCTTCGAAGTCGGCACCGTCGGCTGAGCGCTGTACCATGAAGTGGCTGTTGTCGCGCTCTGAGGCGGTGGTCCAGCGCAGCAGCACTTGCTGGTTGCTCTCGTCGAGGCTGGCGCTGAAATCGATCAGCTCCACCGGGAAGGAAACGGTTTCTTCGAAGCAGGGCACCCAGGGAGATACCCAGTTCGTGCGGAGGGGCCTGAAGCTGCCAAGCCAGTTAGGACCAGATTGGTTGCCGTCTGAGCCGTCGTTGGGGGAGCGCTTGAACTCCACACTGAAGTACCCATCGAATATACCCGCTTTCTGAATAAACTCGATATAGTACCGCTGATTTGCGACCATTTCGATTCCGCTGCTAAAGAGGGTCGGATAGCTCGCCTCCGAAGCCGGATCCTCGAGGTTTAGGTTGGCCGGGAAAGAAAGGCTAGAGTCTGCGAAAGCTACCAGTGCTGAGTTGGTGGGGCGGTCATCGGTGCTTACGTACAGCTCATACGAATCAGTGGCCTTCGCGGCAAAGTAGTACGTTCCCGATCTACGCGGCGTCAGGTATCCCCTCATACGGTGGCCGTCGTTGCTGGTATTGTCATTGTTACTGGTCGAACTGGTGATGTAGTTGAAGGTCGTCGGGTTGTTGGGGTAATTGGGATGCGAGGTCAGATCAGAGACATCGCCACCCGGAATGAAGTTCCAGTACTCCAGCAAGAGTCTACCCTCTGAAGCGGTACAGGTCAGCTCAAAGTCTCGGCTGGAGGAGGACTCTGGGTAAGCCAGGGGCTGATTGGCGGCGTCGCGCAGTTGCATGGCCATGGTGTGAGGGCCCTCGGCGAGATCCTCGACTGTGATGAAGCCTTGCAACTCGGTATCGACCACCTCACGCGTACCGTCGAAAATGATGCGCATGTTGTCTACTTCGGTTTGCTTGCCTGTGATGTCGTATTCGATTTTTACCCTAGAGCCTTCCACGACCTCGTTTTGCACGGGGCTAAGCGGCGTGATGGTCGGTGCCGAATCGCGGGCCAGGATGACCGGGGCAGCGTTGGACCAGTCGCCCTCGGTATCCTGATAGCGGTACCAAAGGGTATCGGTCGTGGTAGCTGTGCCATTGTGGGTGTATACGAGGCGTTGAGAGGGTGCATCCCAAGAGGCGCTGCCATGGCTAGGCGACGTTACGATCTCTACCGAAGCGGCATCGATCCCATCGAGGGCCATGTCGTTGCTGAAGACGGCCACGCGCTCTTGTCCACCGCCGATAAAGGAGCCAAAGTCATCGGTAGCCACCGGGGTGTTACAGTCAGGATCAATCTCCGCGATGTAGGTCGCGCTCAAGCCCGTAGGATCGGAGACCCTCAAGCTGATTTGCAGCATGTAGTAGTGCCCATCACAGCCTACCGGATCGGCGAAGGTATAGGTGGTGTCGTTGTAATCGAAGGGCTCGGGGTGGTTGTGGCTCTCGTGGAAGAGGGTGGTCTGCCAGCGAAATTCCAGGTCACCAAGCGAAGATTCAGCGTCGCTCACGTCTGCGAAGAGATCATAGCGGGTGATCTGATGCAGCGGATAGGTGGCCACCGCGTCGAGGCTGGTCGAGTGGATCACCGGCGGAGTATTGTTGAGAAAAATGCGCCGCGTAGCCTGCTTGGCCATGCCAAGGCTGTCCGTTACGGTGAGGGTAACCACAAACGACTCTTGGGCGCCGGGGGTCGAGGCGGTAAAGGTGTGAGCCACCGAATCGCCGGTGGCGGTGTTGCCGTCGCCAAAGTCCCAGGCGAAGGTCATGGGCGCACCCTCCGGATCGCTGGAGGTAGAGGTGCCGAAGTTGACCGTGAGGCTGTTGTTAGCCGAATAATACTGATCCAAGGTCAGCCCGGCCTTAGGGGGCTGATTGCCATCGGTAGAATAGTAGATGTGATAGACGGTCTGCTCATCGTAGGCCACGTAAAAGAAACCTGGGTAGTCGGGATGCTGGTCCATGCTGGTGATGAAGCCCATCTGCCCGGGAGCGCCAAAGTTGCCTACTGAGTCGGGATTGTTGGTCAGGTCAAAGTCAAAGACCCGAATCCAGGCCGAGTTGTGGTCGCCGTGAAAGTAGAGGTTTTGGTACTCCTCCGGAAAATCAGTCCCGGTATAAAACAGCCCGGCGATGGCGCAGTTGCCCTTCCAGTCAAAGCCACCCTCCACGGGGATGTTGTTATCGGCCATATCATACTCCTCACCGGTGTCTTGGTTGCTGGCCAGGGCATACACATCGGTATAGTCGTCGTCGTTGGTAGCCACGTTCTTGTCAAAGTTTTCGTGAATCCAGGCAAAAGCTGGCTTGCGGTGCACGAAGACACGGTGTTGGGTAGCGTCGATATCTTGGCCGGGATTACAGGGATCGGGCCACTCGGGCGTGAAGCCCGGCTCGATGTCGGAGAGCAGTTGACGGAAGTAGTAAAAGGACTGCGAGCAAGCCCCACTGACTGGCTCGTCGCGGTTTTCGATATCCGCAGTAGAGAAGCCTTCGCTGAAGTCGTAGGTATAGTTCATACCTTCGTACATGGGCCAGCCAAAGTTCTGTCCCGGGCCGGTGATCACGTTCATTTCCTCCCAGCGGTTCATCCCCACGTCGCCTACGACAAAAATGCCAGGATTGCCATCAGCCGGGTTGTGGCTACCGCTATTGGGCTTTTTGGCGACGCTAAAGGGATTGCGCAGGCCCAGCACCCAGGTGCGCGACTCCGCCGACTTGGGCTCTAGCGGGTTGTAAAAGGGGTTGCTCGGATAGCCCTCACCCGTGTTGGGATTGATGCGAATCATCTTGCCGCTCAGCGAGCTGAGCAACTGTGGGCGATAGACCCCCACGTCTTCCTTGTTGCTGATGATCCCATCGGCCAGAGCCTGCACACTGTAGGAGGCCGTCATGGCGCCCCCATAGTCAGCCGCCGTACTGGCCCCATCGCCTGCCGTGGCCATGAGCGAGCCATCATCACCAAAGACCAGCCCCCCTACGCCGTGGGTACCAAACAAGATGGGAAAGCCCGCGCCAGGCGTCGCGCCTACCAACACCAGGCGGCTGTTGGGGTCGACCGTCATGTTGGCCGGGTCGTTGGGGTTGGTGACCGTGTAGCGCGTAATGCGACCGATGGTCGCCGCAAAGAGTTCATCCGCATTCGGATCATAGTCGGGGGTGCCATATTCCAGCAAGTGATGCCGATCTACGCAGTAGAGTAGGTAGATGTGACCATTTTGTGTGAAGTAGGGGTCAATCGCAAAGCCATTGAGGCCGTGGTCGCGCCAGTTGCCTACCTCTTCACTGATGTCTAGCAGCGGGGTAGAACGTAGCACCCCGCCGTTCACGATTTTCACGACCCCTCCTTTTTCCCAGATGTACATGACTCCGTTGTCGTCGAAAGTCACCCCCACTGGCTGATTGAGGCCCGTGATGTACGATTCCCGAATAAAGTTATTCGGTAGTTGAGCCTGACTCGGTGCCAAGCAACATAGGCCAAGAACGATAATGATTGTCAATAGTCGGAAAGATCTCATAGCCTTTTTGCCCTAGTGTATGAGTGTAAGATTTTGCACGAAACTAAGCGAATGCTCTTCCGATTTGGGGCCCTTCAGCACGGACGGTATGAAATGTATCTTGAATGGAGGGTTTTGACTACCCAAGCGGTGTGATGAGCATTGACTTGAGCATGAGATGTAGCCCATACTGAAAAATAAAATTTTTTTTACTTGTTATAGTTTGATGGTTTCCGCAAAAAAATCGTTGCCTACTTCTTTTGAAGTTTGATTTGGCTGAGTAAGGAAAGGAAATAAAAGTGAAGGGCGAGAAAAATAATTATTGCCTTTATTTTGTTTATTTATAATTTTT
>CAYVAP010000160.1:0-8564 GCA_964449365.1 uncultured Bacteroidia bacterium | reverse complement strand
CGGGGTGATCGGGGTGGTCGGGGTGATCGGGGTGATCGGGGTGGTCGGGGTGATCGGGGTGATCTTGGATGTACGGTCACTTGGATCACTGTTCACCTCGATCACCTTCTGGTCTCGCAGCGCAGCGGTCTCGCAGTGAAACGATCTCGCTTCTCGCAGCGCAGCGGTCTCACCTCTCGCTTCTCGCTTCTCGCAGCGCAGCGGTCTCACCTCAAAATCCAATTTTCCCGCTCAGCGACGCATTGTAGGGCACCATATCCGCTTGATAACCCATCACGCGGCAGGCTTCGGCTGCGACGCGGATCGAATTGTTGGTGCTGCGCTCGTCGGGGTAGATATGGGCCATATTGGCCAGGTAGAGGTTTTTGATGTCGGTGTCGCACTGGGGCACCTTGCGCGAGAAGTTGAGGTCGCAGACGGTGGCCGCCGTGTTGGTGCGGAAAATGTGCACCTTTTTGACCCACGAGCGGTCGAAGCCCGGGTAAATACGGGCCAAGGGCGGAATCATCACCTCTTCGATTTCCGCTTTGCTCATCTGGGCGAGGTCTTCGCTCATGGCGAAGTAGCGGGAGAGGTAGGTGATGTGCTTGCCGCCGTAGCGCTCGGGCGGGATAAAGTTGGTGTGCTCGATCACGCCACCGAAGGGGAAGCCTTCGTCGGCCACGTTGAGCCAGTAGATGTCGGAGAGCTTGCGATCCGTTTCCAGGATGGTGCAGACGGCGCCGAAGTACTCGATATTGGCCAGTTGCTCGGCCAGTTCGGGTGCCCCCTCTTGCAGAATCTTGGGCATGTGGATGGTCGGGATGGTGAAGATGAATTTCCCGCCGTGAAAGTCGCCCTGGGGGGTACGGATGCCGGTGAGCTCGCCGTTTTCGACGTGGATGGCCTCGACGGGCGTTTCGTTGATCAGCTCTACGCCCATCTCGCGCAGGCGACCCATGAGGGCTTGCAGCAGGGTGTTGAGGCTACCATCGACGTAGCCGAGCTTCTCGTCGCCGTCTTTGCGCGAGCCGAGGCGCTGCCGCAGGCGACCCACCATCCAGGCCAGGGGCACCTGATCGGCATAAGGCCCAAACTTGATGTCGAGCATGGGCTTCCAGATGGCGTTGGTGCCCCCTTTGCCCGCGTATTTGTAAAACCAGTCGAGGCAAGGCACATCTTCAAAGGACTCCCACTGGGCCATTTTGCCCAGGTAGAGCGAGGAGAGGCCCCAGCGCAGCTTGTCGAAAAGGTTCATGGGCTTGAACTTCAGCAGATCGACCGGGCCGTTGAAGTCATAGATTTTTCCGTTGCGGAAAAAGCCCATGGTGGTGTCATAAAAGCGGAGCTTGTCCGCGATGCCCAGGTCGCGGATCAGCCAGTTGATCTCGGCGTCGTGAGTAAAGAAGTGGTGGTAATAAAACTCGAGGCGGTTGCCACCGATCTCGAAGGTGTTGAGCAGGCCACCAAAGTTGGGGCTGCCTTCGAGGACCCTCACTTTTACCCCGGCCTTGGCCGCGAGGTAGGCAGTGGCCAAGCCCGTGATGCCCCCGCCTACGACGGTGAGTTGTTGGGCAGAGCTGGCAGCAGGGGAGTGGGCCGGTTGTACGGGCGCGGTTTGCATAGATCAGACAGTCAGAGATTTCAGAGAAATCGAGCAATCAGAAGGTTTGCTATCCAAAAAGGATCGGTATCGGGACGGATGCCAGGGGAGGAATAAACGAAAGAATCAAAGAATATCTAGGTCGAATCACAGCTCGAATCACAGCTCAAAACTAAGGCTCTGAATCGGGTGGCGAGGAAAGGCCATCTACGAATGGCGGATAATACCGCCTGTTTGGTTCAAAACCTTGCCTTATCCATCATGTCCTTCAAAGTTAATGCCGAGCTGGGATGCGGTCCGATTTTTGTTTCCCCCTTCCGGACAGCATGCGGCGGTCCGTAAAGGAAAAAGCGAGCCAAAGGCCCGGTGGCACTGCGGCATCCTACGGTGAGGGAAATAAAATGACGATTCAAAGGTAGAAACTCACTATTGAAGGATGGATTGTATGCATTCGCGAGAGGCCAAATCCTGACCTGGGTCTTTTTCCTAATTTTGCTCCGAAATGATTGGCCTACCAAGACGTTCTTGCTCAAGATGTAACCCCCTGCGTTCATTTCCTCGGGAGCGCGACCATTCCTTTGCTCCAATCATCCATTGAGAAGTAATACCTGTGGCTGAATCATGCTTTTTTCTTGAAAAGTAGCCGCTATCTTGCTGCCACTGTAAATGGCATCTATCGCCAACGCCTTCGACCACCACATATGCGAATGATTAAGCTAACCCATCTCCTTTCCCTCCTTTCTCTGCTTCTGATCGTAGCCTTGAGTAGCTGTGTGTCCCACAAAAACATGGTGCTGCTCAATGATCAGGAAATCAAAAAAGACGATCAGCGAAAATATCAACCTCAACCCTTGCCCCCTTCCCCGAGCAGTGGTCCTTATCGGATCAAAGTGGCCGACCAGTTGTACGTGCGCGTGGTAGGCTTCGATGAGGAAATGTCTACCCGCGACCTGATCAACGGTGGCACGCCCAACGTAGCGGGCAACGGGGGAGACCCAGCCATGGCCTTCACCACTTACGCCGTCGACGATTCTGGTTTTATCCATATGCCGCTGCTAGGCCGCATCGAGGTGGCAGATAAAACCATCCCCGAAGTACGTCGCTTCATCAACGAAGACTTGAAACAGTATTTGCAAAACCCTTCTACACGGGTACATTTGGCCAACTTCTATTTCACCATTATGGGAGAGGTAGGTGTGCCAAGTGTGCAATACGTCTATGAAGAGCAAATCGACATCATGCAGGCGGTCGCTCTGGGCTCGGGCACCACCGAGTATGCCAACCTCGCGAATGTCAAGCTCATTCGCAAGATCGAAGGCAATACCACCACCGTCTATCTCGATCTCTCGGATCCGATGTTGCCTTCTTCGCCGTATTTTTACATCTATCCTGGCGATGTGATCTACGTAGAGCCAGTCAAAGCTAAGGCCACGGCCATCAACAGCCAGACTGCTAGCTTATTTCTCTCTACCCTTTCGCTCGCAGCAGTGCTAGCCAACGTATTGCTCAACTTTAGTCGCCAATGAGCCCGGGGCGGGATGGATCTCGCCCGCCCCTGTTCTTTGCTACTGTCAACCCGCTCTCTCATGGCCCTGCCCCCCCCCTCTGCCGCTTATTTATGGCCACTAGCTGACGACAGAGAGGGCGTGGGGTTTTTCTTCCCGATTCTTGCCGGGACAGGGTCTTGCGACTGATCTACCAGTATTGCCACCAACCTCTTCGACATTCAGGTCATGTACAACGATTCTTATCCTTACTATCAGAATGATATCACACCTGGGCTCAACCAGGACAGCCAATTCGATATCGGTTCTATTCTCAGAAAATTCCAAGCCCGATGGTACTACTTTGTCATCGGGGTTGCTATCACTTGTGGCCTGGCGTTCTTTTACCTCAAGGTAACGCCAGATACCTACGGTGCGTCGGCGACCTTGCTGATCAAGACTGAGAATTCGACCCCAAACCTGGGAGAGAATCAATATATCCAGGGGGGCATCCAACTGCTCACCATCGATGATGAGTTGGAGAATCAGTTGGGCATTTTGCAGTCTTTCAATATGGTACATCAGACCATGAAGCAACTGGATTTCAACGTGATGTACTTCGAAAAAGATGGCCTCAAGACCAAAGAGATCTACAAAAGCCCCAGCTATCCCTTTGCGGTGATCATGGATGTGGGGCACGTGCAGTTGCTCGGGGCCAATATCGGCATTGAGATTCTTTCGGATCAGGCGTTCAAGCTGAGGATAGAGCAAGAGCAGTTTTATGTTTTCGATCCGATTTCGGAGGAAGCCCGCCATATCATGGCCCCCCTGGAGTTCGAAGAAACCTATCGCTTTGGCGAGAAGGTGGAGAATCCCTATTTCAGCTTTACCCTGGAAAAAAACACCCGCTTCGACCTCAAGCAAGCGCAAGAGAAGACCTACCACTTCCAGTGCCTGAGCAACCAGGCACTGGCGCGCCAGTACCAGGGCAAGCTGAACGTGACGCTCCGCAAAAACTCGTCGATTGTTACTCTCTACATCGAGGGCAATGTGCCGGGCAAGGAGATCGATTTTCTCAATCAGCTATGCGAAACCTACATCCAGTCGCAGTTGCAAAAGAAAACGGAATTTGCCGAGAATACCGTAGCCTTTATTCGCGGTCAATTAACGGGGGTGAAGGACTCGCTGCGCCGTACTGAGAATAAGATAGAAGACGTCAAGCGTACCTCTACCGGGGGAGTAGGCACGGCTTCGGTCGAGCTCGATGAGCGCTCGCGCCGGATCAACAAGATTCGCGAGCGCGACGAGCTACTGAAAGGCTTGAGCTACTATCGTGAGCTGCTAGCGCGCCTCAAAAACAATGACGATCAAAATACCATACCAGACCCCATCGCGATGGGCCTCAACAGCCAGGGCCTGGGCGAGTCAGTGGCAGAACTCAAGCAGTTGATCAGCGATCGCACGGCCAAAGCTGTGGTAGCGGGGGAAAAGAGTACCGAGCTAGCCCTGCTCGACCGCCGGATCGAGCGCTCTCGCGCCAACCTGATCGCGACCGTGGAGAGCATCGTTGGCAGCACCGAGAGTCAATTGGCTACCCTCGATCAGGAGCTAGGCAAAATCGATCGTACCCTCCAAAGCCTACCTGAGGCAGATATCGCCATGATGAACATCCAGCGGGATTTCACCAAAAATGACAATCTCTACAGCTACTTGATGCAGCGACTAGCTGAGGCCCAGATCTCGAAAGCCGCTACCCGCGCCGACTCGCGTGTGCTCGACGATGCCCAGATGGTGGGCAATAGCCCGATCTCTCCCAATAAGCTAGTGATCATGATCACGGCTTTTATCGCGGGGCTGATCTTTCCCGCGCTGATCATCCTGGCCATCGAATTCTTCGATACCAAGATTCGCAACGAAGAGCAGATCCGCAAGCTCTCGCCCATCCCCGTACTTGGCAATATCATTCACCAGAGGGAGAAAGATAAGGTGGACCCGCTCGATCCGGCCTTTATGATGTCGCCCGTGGCCGAGGCCTTCCGCTATCTCAAGATCAACCTCGACTATTTGCTCGCTACCGAGGACGATCGCAAGGTGATCACGATAACCTCCACCATCAAAGGCGAAGGCAAGACCTTCAACTCGACCCACCTGGGTGCGGTCATGGCCCTTGCGGGCAAAAAGACCCTCCTGATTGGGGCTGATGTACGTCGCCCAGCGCTGCATCATCGCCTGGGCATGGACAATGAGGTGGGCCTGTGCAATTACCTGATCGGTGCCGCGACGCTCGAAGAAGCCATCCAGACCAATCCCAATCTGCCCAACTTGCACGTGATTGCCAGTGGCAAGACCCCGCCCAATCCAGTCGAGGTACTCAACTCCTCCCGCCTGGCCCGATTCTTCGAAGAAGCCCGTCAGCTTTACGATTACATCGTGGTAGATACCCCGCCGGTGGGCTTGGTATCAGATTTCTTGGTGCTCTCGAAATACTCGGACATCAACCTCTACGTCACGCGCCAAAACTATTCGCAGGTGGCCTTCATCAAAGATGCCAACAAGCTACAGATGGAGCAGAAAGTAGCGAGCCTCTACTTCGTGGTCAATGACGTGCAAAACACCGATGGCACGACGGGCTACGCCCGGCATGGGAAAAAATACGGCTACGAATACTCCTCGCAGAATTCCAAGTCTAATGGCAGCTTGTTGAAGGGCAAGAAATCAAGCAAGTCGCCGGTGGCGTAACCCCAGATCGATATCGATTATGAGTTCAAAGCATGTATTTATTACCGGCGGTGCCGGTTTCATTGGCAGTCATTTGGCCGACTCTCTACTCTCTGACGGCTGGCAGGTGACGGTGCTGGATAATTTTGACTCCTATTATCCCGAGGCACTGAAGCGGGAAAACATCACGCCCCACCTGAGCCACCCTCGATACACCTTCATCGAGGGGGATCTGCTGGATGACGAGTTGATCGACTACGTGGCGGATGAGACCGAGCTGATCGTCCATCTAGCCGCCAAGGCTGGGGTGCGCCCTTCCATCAAAGATCCGGTGGCCTACACCGAAATCAACGTCAAGGGCACCCAAAACCTTCTGGAGGTGGCCCGCATCAAGGGGATCATGCAGTTTGTCTTTGCCTCGTCGAGCAGCGTGTATGGTATCAATCCCAACGTGCCCTGGCGCGAGGCCGACTACGTGCTGCAACCCATCAGCCCCTACGCCAGCACCAAGGTGAGCGGCGAGCTGCTGGGCCACGTTTACAGCCACCTCTATGGCATACGCTTTTTGGCGCTGCGCTTTTTCACCGTCTTTGGGCCGAGGCAGCGCCCCGACTTGGCCATCAACAAGTTTGCCCAGAAAATCCTAAAGGGCGAGCCGATCCCGGTCTTTGGCGATGGCTCTACTCGCCGCGACTATACCTACGTGGGCGATATCGTGGAGGGGATCAAAAAGGCCATGCACTACACCGATACGCCCTA
Source organism: uncultured Bacteroidia bacterium (assembly GCA_964449365.1). Taxonomy (GTDB): domain Bacteria; phylum Bacteroidota; class Bacteroidia; order J057; family J057; genus CAYVAP01. The sequence goes on along the minus strand of CAYVAP010000160.1, from coordinate 2,021 downwards.
TGAAGTGATCAACATCGGGGCCGGGCGCACCATCACCCTCAGCGAGATGATCGAGGCCATCGAGGCGGTGGTAGGCCAACAGGCCATCATCGATCGGCAGCCCGAGCAGCCCGGTGACGTCCCCCTCACTTATGCCGACATCAGCAAGGCCCGCGACTTGCTGGGCTATCATCCGGCCACCAGTTTTCAGCAAGGTCTGATGAACTTTCGCGAGTGGCTGATCGCCACGGCGGAGCGCAGTTAATACACCCATTCGAAATTCTCATGTTCAACAAGCCCAACATATTTGCTAGCTCGCTGGATGACGCGGTGAGCTTCGATAGTTACCCCCGCTACTTTGGGCTGGGCCTGGGGCTGTGGTTGCTGATCGGTTTTATGAATACGGTAGGGATGACCATGCCTACCTTCATTCCGATGGCCATCGCCTACTTTCTAGCAGCGGTGTATCGGCCCAAATGGTTTTTGTACATGTTGATAGGCTTCTTCATGTTTCGCGAAGCCTGGGACCTGATGCAGATCTACTCCTCGTGGGGGGTCAACGGGGGCTTTGGGCAGGGGCGCGGCTTTTTGAGTTTTCTACGCTACGTACACCCTGGTACGCCCACGACCTACCAGATGCCCAAGGTGATGTGGGGAGCCATGCTGTTTCGAATCTTGATGATAAATCGATTTAGTGGCAAGCTGACCAACTTTAAGGGGCCGCAGGGTCTGCTCTATGCTTTTGTGCTCATCTCGATTTTGTCGGCCACCGCCAACCTGGCCTTTGACAAGACGACCTTTCGCTTCATCGTCGAGTTGACCATCCCCTTCGTCTTGTTTTTCTACATCAAAACCTTTCGTCTCAACAAGCGGGAGCTACAGTTCCTCTTCGGCTTTGTGATTTTTCTTGGAGTGGAGATGCAGATCATCTTCAACTTCATCAACAACTGGGACCATGTGATTCACCTGCGCATCTTCTTTGGCGATGATGGGATTGGTACGTTCAAGCACCCCCGCTACGAGGTGCCGGCCTGGATGATGACCTTTGGCTTCTTTTTGTTTCTGTATCGCTTTCTGGTACACCGCCAAAGCTCAGATCTTTTTCGGGCCATGGTAGCTTTTTACGGCGTGTTGTCAGCTTCGGTGATTCTGTTTACGGTGCTACTGATGGCCTTTACGCTGTTTTCGTTTTTGTATGCCTACAGCACTAGTCTGATTAAGACGCAAGAGCTGGCCCTGGCCGTAGTGGCAGCGGCTTTTCTGGGGGGGCTGGTGGCCTATCAGTTGCAGCAAGATGCTGGGACGGCGCAACACCTCGATCGCCATATGAACAAAAATGAAGAGCGGGAAGCTTGGTATATGACGCCCAAGGTCTATAGCTTTCTCAACCTCTACAACATGATGGAGCAAGAGGGAAAGTGGCTTTTGGGGGTAGGGCCAGGGCGCTTTCTGACTCCTATGGGACATGGTTATTATCAAGAGAAATACAACTCCTACACCATTTTCCAGACCACGCAGCTGAGCAGTTCGGAGCGACTAGAAAACTCGACAGTAGGGATCATCGGCGAGGTGGGCCTGATTGGCTACCTGTGTTTCATCATCGCTTATTATCATTTTTACCGACAGATCGCCCGCCGCAACGGGCTGATCATGCGGCAAACGGGTAAGCCCGACGTGGCATACGCCATGGTGATCATCTGTATGCTGTTCTTTGCATCATTGTCGCTGATCCGCAACTCGATGGAGGAGCCGATTTTGCAGACGATGATCATGTTCTTTGTCTCGATGGTCTATCAATTTGAGTGGAACCGCGAAAAGGAACTAGAAATGGCTCAAAAGCAGGCGGCTATGCCGGGCCAAGTTGCTGCGCCGCGCCCACAGCCTGCTCTCGTATAGGTCGTTTTGATCTTCAACCTCTGCCTACATGCTATTCAATTCGTTTGAATTTGCGCTTTTTCTGCCCTTGGTCTTCTTGCTGTACTGGTTTGTCTTTCACCGCAACCTGAAGGGGCAAAACCTCTTGTTGGTGGTGGCTAGCTACG
>CAYVAP010000159.1:0-8609 GCA_964449365.1 uncultured Bacteroidia bacterium | reverse complement strand
CGAGTCCGATGTGTGGCTCTAGTGCCTTCGGAATTAAGTAATTAACCATTCGAAATTCGCATAAAATTCTGGCCATCAGCGCTTTAAATTACGAATTCCAGATCACGAATTTCGAATGCGAAGCACTAGTGCAACCCTGGAGTTGCCCACCTTTGCAACTCACAGGCTATTCATAGCTGACTTGGCTGCTGAAAGTGCCATTTTTGCCTACATCGAGCCAAACAGACGAGGCCAATGCATGGGCAGGCAAGCCACTTTCGAAACCCGCATCCAAGGCCAACGGCAGGGTAAGTCCTTGCACCCCAACGCGCTGGATGTAGATGAAGGGCGCTCCATGCTGAAACATGGACGCAAATTAATGGCGCAAGCAGAAGTAAGGGGGGTCGGCTGCCTGCTATGCCGGGACGGAAATATGCTTTCGTCAGTGAATTTCCTGACTTCCGAAAAACAGCTTACATGTAAGCCTTTGGATATTCGCACATCTCCGCAGGAATTTTGGGGAACGCTGTTTTAGCGCAAGAACAGGGCATGCTCTGAACCTACTACATTTCTTTTTCCATTAGTTGCTGAGGGTCAATGACGGGCAGCAAGCTTCCCTCTAACGAGGTTCCTCGGGTTTTGACCAAGATCATGCCTCGAGAGGTAGAGTAAGCCATGGCCAACAAATGGGCCATGGTTGAGCTATCGACCAACAGCCCATCTTCTTCTTTTTCAGCCGGATTAATTAACTCTTCAAAATTTTCAAGGAAAAAGGTGAAGCCCAGTCGGCAAGACCCCATGTCCTCATACCTAGTAGGTTCAGGTTGCGTAGCCTCTCCTTGAGCTTCTTCTGGCTTAGTGTAAGCGTCTATCCAGATGCTCAGGATGATCCGCACTTGCTTTCGATCAACATTAAAGGCTTCCTCTGACTCCACCCGAAAGCTGACGCCGTCCACCTCGTCGGGGGGAATGTAATCGCCTTTTTCTTTTCCTACTCGAAAAGACAGGATGCGAGCATCCAACAGGTGAGTCCATTCGCTCTTGAAAAGGGGTTTCTCTGGCATGGCATTACGAGTCTTGAGCAAGCTACTTGGTTCGTTTGAAATCAATAACAGGGTTGGCGGAGGTTTTCGCACTTTGAGTTTCTCGGCCATAAGCCTCCATGTCAGCACTTTGCTTACCGGTAGTTCGGTAATTTTCTGCCCCAGCCGCTTGGCGAAGGGTGTGGCTCATGAATGAACGAACCCTGGCCTGTTTGAAATCACCCATTAGCTCACGAGCTTTTTGCGGAGTGGTGAAGATGTCTTCCCCCAAAGCGACCTCCAGTCGAGTCAGGGTTTTGAGGGTGAGGTTGTGTAGCCCGGAGAGCATGCGACTTACCTCTGCTTCGCTTTTACCTAGGCGCTGCGCCAGGTCTCGCTGACTCATGTTGCGCTCGTTGAGGATGGCGACGATCTGCTCGACGATATCCAGGTTTTTGTTGACAAATTGCTTGTTCTCAGGTTTGCCTTTAGCTAGAGCTTCATGAAAAAATTTGCTGGCCATATGGATTCGGTTTCAATTCCAATTTGGTGCGATTATGTAGAGGGCCTGATGCAGCGCGCAGGGAGGGTAACACAGGGTTTCAATTCCAACTTGGTGCGGTTATGTAAGGGGGCGAAGCTGAGAACCTTGCTAGAGAAGGCGTGTTTCAATTCCAATTTGGTGCGATTAAAGGCAAGGCAAGATTCGCAGCCTCAACCTGAAGGCTGCGTTTCAATTCCAATTTGGTGCGATTAAAGGCAATTGGTTGCCGTGTACAGTGAGAATACCTCTGTGCGTTTCAATTCCAATTTGGTGCGATTACGTAGGCTAGCAAAAACTGCCTTGCATGGCTCCATAGTTACGTTCATCACTAATAAAACATAGTCAGTGGCTGTCTTCGCGTTTCAATTCCTACTCGATGCGATCAGGGTTCTCAAAGGTGTGCTTCAGTTCAACACGCCTTCAGAAGGGAGGGGGTCAGATTTCTAGCTCGGCAAGCAAATCGTAATCTGCTCTTCGTCGCTTTCTAGGCTGGTGTTATCGGTCCAAATCTCCCCGCTTCGAATCATGGTAGCCAATTCCTTAGCCACGTCATTGGCTAACCGAAAGTGAGACATTAAGCCCTTACTGCCTTGGTTCGTAGCTGCGACCTTCTTTCCCCCGCCACACAGTACCAAAACTCGATCAGAAAGCCGCACATAGTATAGACGAAGGGGAGGCTCATCTAGATCCAACTCCCTAATCGTCCCGGGTTTAGGTGGCAATGCCTCGGCTTCATTCTCTTTCCTTGTCCTAATTACCCTCAGCCCACTACACCCAATTCTTTCAATCCAGCGGAGAATTTGATCACATGCCTCTTCGAATCCAGGTTCAAAGGTGGGCGAATCCTCTTCGAAAAATCGTGCGATGAAGCGATCCGTTTCTGAGTATGCTTGATCTTCATCATGAATGGTGTAGAAGCCAACTTCTTCAAAAGTTACAAACGATTCGATCACTAAAAACCTGGGCACAGTGCTGTTAATTTTGAGGTTAATAGAACGATGGGTGCTTATGAACACTCTCCCAGTTTAGCTTAAACGCTAAGCTTAGCATAAAAGTTAAGGACAAATAAAGTGCCTTCTTCTCGACTTACCAAGGAAAATCAGACATTTTATTAATAATTGTGAGCGCTCCGAACGGCCATTTATTAAATGAGCTTCCCAGCCAAATGCCTATTGATCAGGGGATCAAAAAAAATGAAGCCGAAGTCATCATTTGACAAATCTTACTGACCAACGCGATTTATTAAGCGAGGTCTAGGGCATGCCATAGATCTACCCCTTTTTTCTTGCTCTTGGCCAGATTCTGGAAGCCCTTTTCGTCATCCAGCCGGGCGATGCGCTCGGGCGAGACCTGGAAGTTGAGCTTCAGAGGGCGCTCGACGGTGATGCGGCAGTAGCTAAAGTCGGCGTTGTCGAACATCTTGCAGGCTTCGCTCTCCTGGAAGTCGCCGTAGAGGCGGATAATTTCGGCGATCTGGTCGTCGGTGATGTAGTGGCGCTTGTTGCCCAGGCTCTTGCTCATCTTGGCGTAGAGATTGACTGCGTTGATGAGCTGCACCTTGCCTTTGCGCACCGGAGCCTCGCGGTTGCTCACGATCCAGATATGGGTGCTGATGTCGGTGTTGTAAAAGAGCTGATCGGGCAAGGCGATGATGGCCTCCAGCCAGTCGTTTTCGATGATCCAGCAACGGATTTCGCTTTTGCCGCTTTCGGCACCGTCCGTGAAGCGGGGAGAGCCGTTGAGTACGATGCCGATGCGCCCGTCCTACTCAGGCTTGAGCTTGGCGATCATGTGCTGCAAAAAAAGCAAAGACCCATCAGAGATGCGGGGCAGGCCCACGCCAAAGGGCGGATTGGAGAGCATGTAGTCGAAAGGGCGGCCACATTCAGCATTTGACGGGAAAGATGCGCCCCTCCCGGGGGAAAATCAAGCTCCAAGCTCAGAGAGACATCACTTGATCGTAGGCTCTCCTTCAGCGAAAGAATGGGCTCTCTCTGCGTACCGATCAACTTTTTGGGATAAGCAGGGGTTTGCATAATATGCGGCGTATTTTACCGCCCCACTACTAACCATTCCACCACATGACGCCTACTACTGCTGTCGAGACCAAACCCTTCTACGCCCGTACCCAGCAAATGCTGGACTGTGTGCGCGATCACGACTTCGAGCAACTGGCCAAGATCTGCGATGATGATTTTGGCATCATCGACATCAACACCGAAGGAGGCTCCGAGATCATCCGCGACCGCGCGGGCTGGGAAGACTGGTTCAAAGGGCTTTTTGCCAAGCTCGAAGAGATGAACGCCCAAACCTGGTCGGAGATCACCCATTATGAAGCCCTAGAAGGCAAAGACATGGGCTACTCGGTGGTCGATTTTGATCAGATCTTCATCGCCGACGAGCAGCGCCTGCGCTTCAGTGTGATTGCCACCATCATCTGGAAGTGGGTCGATGGCGAATGGATCGAATCACGCTACCACAGCTCGCTGGTGGGCGTGAAGCCGCTAGCGCCTTCGGAATCAAGTAATTGACCACATGCTACTGGACATCATCAATCGATTTAAACAGGATTTCAAGATTCATAGGATCATAAGCACCTGAAAGCTATCTAGTGCCTTCGGAATTAAGTAATTAACCATTCGAAATTCGCATAGAATCCTGACCAGCAGCACTTTCAATTACGAATTCCTGATTACGAATTTCGAATGCAAAGCACTAGTTAGCTGGCCCGATATGCATGCAGACTGAGGGTTGGACCTATGGGCTTAGGGTTCTACCTTCGCCTGCATGCGTATCTTTCTTTTTCTGATCACTTGGGGCGCGATCGCCCTGTCTCTGGGCCAATCCTGCAAAGTCCTCACCTGGAACATCCAGCACCTGGGGGGCAGCAAAGATGCCCAAGAAATTGCCGCCATGGTGGATATCCTCCGCGACTACGATCTGGTGCTGATCCAGGAGGTCGTGGCCAAAGATCCCGCCGGAGCGCAGCGGGTAGCCATGCTAGCTGATGAGCTAGACCGCACAGGCACCAACTGGGACTATCGAGTGAGCGACCCCACCAATAGCCCTTCTCCCTACATCCGGGAGAGGTATGCCATGCTGTGGAAGGCCTCGCGGCTGCGCTTGCACCGTGCGCCCCGCCTGGATAGCGAGCTGGCTCAGCGCTGCGACCGAGAGCCCTATCTGGCGGGCTTTTTCATGAAAGGCAGCCCACGTCCCTTTTTTGTGGTCAACTTTCACGCGCGCCCGCATAACAAGAAACCTGAGCAGGAAATCCAAAACCTCCTGCCCTACCCTACCCGACTAGCGACCAACTGCGTTCTTATCGCAGGCGATTTCAACCTCGACGAAACCCATTTTGTCTGGGAGCCCCTCAAGCGACAAGGCTTTCGCGCGGCTTTACAGCAGACCCCCACCACCCTCAAGCGCAACTGCGACGAAGGCAACTATTTCAACCACCCCATCGACAACATTTATTATCCCACCCAATGCTTCTCCCTGCTCGGGGCGGGGCGCGTCGATTTTGTGAAAGATTGCGCCCATCTACCAGCCGCCAGAGCAATCTCCGACCACGTCCCAGTGTGGATAGAGATCGAGTGGCGGGGAGAGGAATAAGGAACCCTCACCTATATGAACGGCTAGGGGTATAAAGGAAATAAGGTATATGGGTATCAAGCACTTTGATCAGCCCCCGTTCATATTGGCTCACTCAGTGGCTGCCCTGAGCGGCCAATTTTACCACGAACCACAGACCACGAACTAAACCCCTCACCTCACCCACAGCCCCTCTCGCAGCACACCCTGCCCGGCCAGGCGCAGCAGCACCCAGTACTGTCCGCTGGACCAGTCGCCCAGCTCCAAGCGTTGCGACCAGTAGCCTTGCTCGCTAGTCAGTGGTGTTTGAAAATACACCCGCCCCAGCAGGTCGACGATTTGCAGGTGACCATAGCCTATACCGGGAAAGGTAGCTTGGATCTGTACGTACTGCTGAGCTGGGTTGGGCATCAAGCGCAGAGACCCGCGGCTATGGCTGGGCACCAAGAGCTGTACCCTCGGGCTGTGCTGCCAGCGTCCTTCGGGGTCGAGGTAGGTGAGGCGGTAGCTGAGGGCCTCGCCGGCCATGCGATCGAGGTCGCGGTCAAGGTACTGCCCCTGGGCCCACTGTTCAGTGGGTAAGGTGGCCAGCGCCTGCCAGGGTTGGACCATTGCCTGCCGCTCCAGCGACAGTCGGATCGGCTCCGGGCCTTGGGCTTGCCAAGTGAGCGCCACCCCTTCAGTCTGCCATGCCGCTTGGAGCGCCACCTCTGGCTGAGACAACACATTGTCCAATTCCACGCCGCCTAGCCAGGGCGCATCATCCAGAGCATTGAGTTTGGTGCCCTGATAGGCCGGGCCCACGATGGGCATGTTGGGGCTGTGCGACGTGATGGCCAGGCTAGCCACCTCGCCGTCAAGGTCCATCGAGCCATTGGCCCGGGGGTAGTCATTTTGGCTACCGCCAAAAAGCGACGCTCCTACTAAAGCTCCCGCAGCCGTGGTATCGGTGCGAAATACGGCCACGAAGGCATCGTAGCCCCCCGCCGGACTGGCCGAGGCAGCACTGCGCGGAAAGTTGGTCGACTGCGTAGAGCCTAGCAGGTAGATTTCGCCGTGCTCATTGACTTGCATCGCTTTGATGTAGTCGATGTTGCTGCCCCCGTATAGGGTGCTGTAGGTTACGGTCGCTCCGGTCGAATCAAAGACGGTGAGGATCGCATCGCCAAAGCCCAGGCTGGCATGGCCTGCCTCCTGAAAAGCATCGGCAGTGGTAGGATAATCCGTCGAGCTACTCAGCCCTCCCATCACGATGGCTTCGTCTGGGGTCAAGGTCAGGGCCAGCCCCTCCTCAGCGTTAGCGCCCCCGTAGTAGCTGCTATAATACAGCTGTGCGGCATCGGCACTGAGGTGAGCCAAGAAGACATCCTGCACCACTCCACCGCTCACTGACACCAGGCTGCTTTGCACCGCATCCGCGGTGGTCGGAAAATCATACGACGAGGTAGCCCCGGTGGCCCATACCGATCCATCCTGCCGCAGCGCCAGCGCGTTGACAATCTCGTAGCCGCTGCCGCCAAGGTAGGTGCTGCCGAGCAACGTGCTGCCATCGCCTGCAATGCGAGAAATCACCCCGTCGCCACTGCCGCCATACACGCTGTCCTGCGCCGATGCGGTTGTGGGATAATCGTCCGACAGGGTATACCCGCCCACGTACAGCGAGCCATCTGGGGCGCGCTTGAGGTCGTACAAGTAGTCTCGATTGTCGCCGCCCAAATAGCTCGCAAAGCGCAAGCTATCACCCTCGGGGCTCAGCGCTAGCACAAAACCATCGCTGCTCCCTCCTCCGTAACCAGCCTGAAACCGCGTCGTGCTGTTGGGAAAGTCGATCGAATTGGTCATGCCTGCTACGTAGGCTACGCCCTGCTCATCGATGGCCAGTCCGTAGCCCATTTCCCAAGAGCTACCGCCCAGATAGGTGGCGTAGTCGAGGGCTGTGCCATTGGGGGCCATTTTGACCACAAACGCGTCGAGCATCCCGGCCATCGAATCTTGATACACGCCGGGTGTGGTGGGAAAACTCACCGTTTCGGTGTAGCCCGTGGCGTAGGTGTAGCCTGCCGAATCACGCTGGATGGCTACCACATAGTCATCGGAGCTGCTGCTATGAAAAAAGCTGCTCCAACTGAGGGTGATGGGGTCTAGCACCACGGGCAAATCGGGATCCACCAGATTGCCCAAAACAAAGCCAAAAGTGCTGTCGTCGATCAGGCGGTAGCTAGCCGCGATCTCAATCTCGCGCCCGCGCAGTTTTTGATAGGCATAAGGCACTGCCTCTACCAGCTCGCCCCAAGCGGTAGTGATCACCAGCTCGCCTGCTTCATCGATGTGCAGGGAGTCGATGCCCTGGGCCTGAAGCTGGATATCATTCAAATCATGGCCTGGCGAGAGGATAAAATCGTACTTGAGTTGATGCTGCGCCGTGCCGTAGTAGCGCAGGTCGATGTGGGGGTAGCAGCCTTGGTACCACACCTCGCGGTAACGAGGCACTTTGCGCACTGATTGGGTGCTACGGAGGTAATTGACATGCCCCTCGATAGGTGCATAGCCCTGCGGATGGGCGCTGCTGTCCATTCCGAGCAGGGACAGGTTCCAAACCAGGGCGTGAAAGCGACCGCCGTATTTTCCAATCCAGCGATAGTTGAGCCACTCATCGTGGGTTTCGCTCGGGACGTGGGCGTGCCCTTCACCTTCGCGCAGCAGCGCGACGCTCAGGCCGTCGTCGAGCAGACGGACCTGCCGATCAGGGTCGCTGCACTGGTATTGGATGTCAGAGGCAAACTGGCCACGATTGGCCTCAAAGTAGAGCTGAGAAGATTCCTGCCGCAGCAAGGAAGCGAGATGGGACGGTTGAGCCTGGCAAGTAATGGCGATCAAGAGCAGGACAAGGCATCCTGCGTATTGCATGAAATCAGTCGTTGCGTTTGGGTTGGTAATGAATCATGGGCCCAAAAGTGTGATCTCGGCGGCTCATTCCCGCTCGCAGATGCAGAAGCGGATTACAGGGGGATGTAATGTGGGGCGGCTTGCGAGCCGATGTAATGCTGCGCGGAAATCATGGATGGCAAGGTTTGTCCCCGATGGGAGAGAAATCCATTCCGGAGCTAGGCTATGGGTCAATCAAAGGGATTCCAGTCGATCAAGCTAGGGTTAGATTCGAGGCCCGTTGGCCCATCATGGGGGGCATTCTCGGCTGGGTATCTCTCGCGCAGGGTGTAAGGTCACCCGCAGCCCGTGAGGTTTCTGCTTTGAGGCATCCCCCCAAACAACCTATTTCTAACCTTAGGGTGGCCCGCCCCTAGACTTTGAGGGAAAGAAGTAAGTCGCTTTTGCCCGAATAGTTCCGTCATCCATTCTTTTTCATCCATGGACCTTCAAGCTATCTCATAGCCACGCTTCGAGGGTCAGGCACAGGCTTAGTAACGCTCAAAAAATAAGTTGGCCTTCTTCGCTTGATCTCTCGCCCCATC
>CAYVAP010000158.1:2322-8623 GCA_964449365.1 uncultured Bacteroidia bacterium | reverse complement strand
TGCGAGAGGTCAGAAGCGAGAAAAGAATGGAGATTCTTTGTAACCTCAGAATTGTCATCCCAGTGCCCCTCTGACCTTTGAGACCGCTGCGCTGCGAGAAGAGAGACAAAAGATCTTTCCCCTCTTACTTCTGGCTTTTGACTTCTTTGCCCTCCGACCTCTGACTTCTAAACATCCCTTCCCTCATGCCCGACTTCGTCCACCTGCACACCCACACCGAATTTAGCCTGCTCGACGGCGCGGCCAAGATCAACGACGTTACGGCCAAAGCCGCCTCGCTGGGCATGTCTCACATCGCCATCACCGACCACGGCAACATGTTTGGTGTGCCCAAGTTCGTGCTGGCCGCCAAGAAGAACGGCCTCACGCCCATCGTGGGCTGCGAATTTTACATCGCCGAGCAGGATGCCAAGATCACCGGCCGCTACAAGGACGAAAACGGCCGCATGAAGGAGGTCAACCCGCGCTACCACCAGATTTGCTGGGCCAAAAACGCCGTGGGCTATCACAATCTGATCAAGCTCTGCTCCTACGGCTACACCGACGGCATGTACGGCAAGCCCCGCATCGACCGCGAGATACTTAAAAAGTACGCTGAGGGCCTCATTGCCTCTACCTGCTGCCTGGCCAGCCACGTCAACCGCACCATGCTGGAAAAGGGCGAAGAGGAGGGCGAGCGGATCCTCAAAGAGTACGTGGACATCTTTGGCCAGGAAAACTACTACGTCGAGATCCAGCGGCATACCCTGGGCGACATGGACAAGTGTAACCAGTGGTTGCTGCGCATGGCCAAAAAGCACAACCTCAAAGTCATCGCCACCAACGACGTACACTACGTCAATGAGGAAGACGCCGAGGCCCACGACCTGCTGCTAGCCCTGCAAACCCAGTCGGACTACGACGACCCCAAGCGCTTTCGCTTCACCGACGACCGCAACCAGCTCAACCCGCGCTTTTACTTCAAGACGCCGCAGGAGATGGCCGAGCTGTTTCCCGACGAGTTGCAGGCCCTAGAAAACACCGTTGAGCTGGCCGAGCGCTGCACCTTCGAGATGAACCTGGCCGGGGACATGATCCTGCCCCAGTATAACGTGCCCCCGCCATACGCCAGCATGGACGACTACCTGCGGCACATGGTCTGGGAGCGCGCGCCCAAGCGCTATCACGAGCTGACCAGCGAGGTGCGCGAGCGCATCGAGCGCGAGCTGGCCATCATCAAAAAGATGGGCTACGCAGGCTACTTCCTCATCGTGCAGTCTTTTACCACCGAGGCCCGCAACCGGGGGGTGTACGTGGGGCCGGGGCGTGGCTCGGCGGCCGGGTCGGTGATTGCTTACGTGCTGGGCATCATCGATATCGATCCGATGAAGTACGACCTGCTCTTCGAGCGCTTCCTCAACCCCGAGCGGGTGTCGCCCCCTGATATCGACATCGACTTCGACGACGAGGGGCGGCAGGAAGTGATCGACTTTGTGGTGGAAGAATACGGCCGCAAGTCTGTCTCGCAGGTGATCACCTACGGAACCATGGGAGCCAAGACGGCGCTGCGCGACGTGGGGCGCACCCTGGGGCTGCCCCTCAACGAGGTCAACCGCATCGCCAAGATGATCCCCGACCGACCGGGCATGAGTTTCCAAAAAGCCCTGGACCCCAACGAAAATCCCGATTTTGCCCAGGAGCTAGCGGCGCTCTTCGAGAGCAAAGACCCGCAGGTCAACAAGCTGATGCGCTTCGCCAAGACGCTGGAGGGTACGGCGCGTCATACCGGCGTACACGCCTGCGCGGTGATCATCGCCCCGGGCGACGTAACCGACTATGCCCCCGTTTCGGTGGCCCGCGATCAGTCGCTCATCACCCAGTACGACGGCCCCATGGCCGAGATGGCCGGCCTGCTCAAAATGGACTTTCTGGGGCTGCGCACCCTCTCCATCCTCAAGACGGCCATTCGCCTGGTCAAAGAAAACCACGGCGTCGAGATCGACCCGGAAAATATCCCCCTCGACGATAAAAAGACCTACGAGCTATACCAGCGCGGCGACACGGTGGCCACCTTCCAGTTTGAGTCTGACGGCATGCGCAAGTACCTGCGCCAGCTCAAACCCACCAACATCGAGGATCTCATCGCGATGAACGCCCTCTATCGGCCCGGGCCGATGGACAACATCCCCTCCTTCGTCAACCGCAAGCACGGTCGCGAGAAGATCGAGTATCCCCATCAGATGCTTGCGCCCATCCTGCAAAACACCTACGGCATCATGGTCTATCAGGAGCAGATCATGCAGGTGGCGCGCACCATGGGCGGTTACACCATGGGTGGGGCCGACCTGCTGCGCCGCGCCATGGGCAAGAAGAAGATGGAGATCATGGAGAAGGAGAAGGTGAACTTCATCGAGGGGGCGGCCAAGCAGGAGGTGGACAAGAAGACGGCGGAGGAGGTTTATGCACTAATGACCAAGTTTGCGTCATATGGGTTTAACAAGAGTCACAGCGCGGCATATTCTGTCCTAGCCTTCAAAACGGGCTACATCAAAGCCCATTACCCGCCCGAGTACATGGCGGCGGTCTTGACGCACAACGTCCACGAGATCAAGAAGATCACCTTTTTCATCGAGGAGTGCCGCCGCATGGGCATCGAGGTGCTGCCGCCGGACATCAACGAGTCGCAGGCGTTGTTCTCGGTGAACAAGGACGGGCAAATCCGCTTTGGGCTGGAAGCCATCAAGGGTGTGGGCCACGGCGTGGTGGAGGCGATCATCGAGCAGCGCCAGAAAGACGGCTTTTTCGACTCCCTTTTCGACCTCTGTACCCGCATGCCGCTGCGCAGCATCAGCCGCAAGACCCTGGAGGCCCTGGCCTACGCAGGGGCTTTCGATAGCTTTGGGGTGGAGCGCTACCAGTATTTCCTGCCCGTCTCTGACCGCGACCAGGCCAACGTGCTCGAAAAAGCCGTGCAATACGGCTCCAAGGTGCAGCAGGAGCGCAACTCGCCGCAGGTCAGCCTCTTCGGCGACGCCATGGGCGGCAGTTCGGCCACGCAGGAGCCAGCCATTCCCGTGGGTACCTGGCAGGAGGGTCGGGTGAAAGAAGCCTGGTCGGAGCTGGAAAAGCTCAACTTCGAGAAAGAGGTGATCGGCTTTTACCTCTCGGGCCACCCGCTGGATAAGTTCAAGTGGCAGATGAACAGCTTTTGCAACGCCACGGTGGAAGATCTGAGCGAAGAGCTGGAGACCCCCGCCCGCGAGCTACGGGTGGGAGCCATCGTCACGGGCGTGCGCGAGCGCGTGTCCCGCCGCGGCAACAAGTTCATGTCCTTCACCCTAGAGGACTTCACCGACAGCGCCGAGCTGACCCTCTTCGGCGATCAGTACGAGAAGTATCGTGGCCTGATCCGGCAGGATGAGATGCTCTTCGTCACCGCCTGTCGGCAGCCCCGCCGCTACGATCCTACCTCCATGGAGGTGCGCATCATCGACATGCGCCTGATGAGCAGCGATCTCTTCGACGGCATGATCCGCTCCCTCTGCGTGGAGCTAGACAACGACGAGCTCACCGATCAGCTCCTGATCGAGCTGCAAAGCCTCTTCGGCAAACACAAGGGCAGCAAAGACCTGCGCTTCCGCCTCAAGGACGCCATGTACCACGCCGACATCCAACTGGTCTCCACCGACTGGAAAGTCGAACCCAACCAGGACTTGGTGCGAGAATTGGAGGAGTTGGGGCTGGGGTATTCGTTGGGGTAAGTGGTCCTTTGATGGTGTATCATCCTTATCCCTGATCCCTCACACAGAAAGCATCCAGGCATGGAAAACCTAACCCGCTACCAAGACATCGTCATCGGTTACTTGCAAGAGCGCTCCCAGTTGATTCCCTACAACCTGCCCGACATCGACAGTTGGGTCATCGCTGACCGGGAAAGTGGGCACTTTCAACTGTTGCAAGCCGGTTGGCAGGAGTATCAGTACGTCTTTACCGTGGTGTTGCACGTTCACATCCGAGCCGGCAAAGTCTGGCGAATGCGCAACATCACCGAGCAGGAAGTAGCAGACGTGCTGATGGAGCGCGGCGTCGCCCGGGAGGATATCGTGCTGGGCTTTCGCCACCCGCAAAACCGCGCCCTGACGGGGTTTGGGGTGGGGTGATGCGCGCCTGCGAGAGTACCTTTTCGCCTGGATTGCGTATCTTGAACAAAAAAACTAGTGTTAAGCAATAGTCGAAAAATAACCTCCCTTTCTCCATTTTAGGCAAAGAAATACAACAGCCTGGTTATCAGATTTTTCCTCTGCGCCTTTGCGTGAAACAAAAAGGGGAAGTTATTCTTTGAGCCTCCCTTGGGGTTCAACTTCGAAACGGTAGCTGATGAGCAAGCAGCCCAAAGGCTAATTTCAGCTTTCATCATGGTTGATGTGGACGCCGCCATTGCTGCCACGACGATTCGAGTTCGAAAGCAAAAGAAGATCAAGCTTCCCGACGCGATCATTTACGCCACCGCCACAGAAAAGGGCTGTGAGTTGGTTACCGCCAACGAAAGAGATTTCAAGGGTCTCTCTGAAGGCGTCGTCATGGTGAACCCTTTCTTACCATGATGCTTTCCAGCGAATGCGCAACATCACCGAGCACGAAGTGGTGGATGTGCTAATGGAGCGTGGCATACTATCAGCTACTCCAACTACGAACCAATGACTCCGAACTATCTTCACTGAGATTTATCCCAACGACACCCGCTCATAGATTTTCTTCAAACTTAGGGCCTGACCATTGATGCTAAACTCATCTTCGGCGCGGTGGTAATCGATATTGAGCCAGCGGTCGCTTTGATCGATGCGGTCATACACGGTGGCAAAGCATCGCTCACTATCGAGGTAGATAATCTGTTGCAGACCAGGGATCTGCTTGTAGCAGGGTAATTTTTCGGCTAGGTCGTGGCCGCGGGTGGTTTTGGAGAGCACCTCGATGATCAGCACTGGCTCTGTTTCTGCTGCCATGCCGGGCCGATATTCGTAAAGAGGCGAATCTTTACGCACCACTGACACATCTGGATTGAAGACCGACCCGCAAGTGTTGGCATACACCGGACGATTGGCACCATGAATGTCGACCTGCTGGCCGAAGAGTCCGATCAGCAAATGACCCAGCCAAATCGCGAGTTGGCTGTGGACGCGGTTTTCGTAGCTCATGGGAATAAAGTGCTGACGGTGAAATTCCGCTGGGTAGTTGCATTCCGCCAACCACGCCCAGAATTCAGCTTCAGTAGCCGGAAAGGCCATCGGCTGGCCTAAGTCGTTGACGGGTATATCGATTCTACTCTTAGGAGGAGCGGTACGTGTAGAAAGAGACATACGAAAAGGTAGACAAATCGCCCCTAAATTCATAATTGCCATTTATACCCACAAAAATCTCTCTCCTCGCTGACAAAATCTGCTGCTCATTTCTGGAAAATCTGTATGTTTGGCGGTTAACATCCGGCCATGTGGTCGGGTTAAACTCACAGATGAAAACCTTCGCATCGAGCGTAAATCGCCCTAGACCGACGGTGTACTCATGGCCAAGCGCAAACTCAAAAAAATCGAGCTGATCATCATCGTGGGCTTCGTGGCTTCGGCCATTACCCTGCTCATTTTTTGGTGGCTCAACAAAAAGGACAATCGCGACTTTTATCTACCACGCGACTACGCTGGCTGGGTGATGGTGTACTATGAGGTGCCCGATGCGCCTCCTCTGCCGGTAAAGGACGAGGTGCAGCAGCTTCACATTCCGGCCCATGGCATTCTGAAAACATCATCCAAGCTCGACATCGGCTGGCGACGTGATCGCTACTTTTGGCGGGAAGCCGACGGCACCCTCACGCCCATTCCTGCGGTGGTAGATCAGGCGGATGGCCCTCACATTTACATTCATCAGCATCAGTTCTTTTCGCGCTCCTACATGGATCTGGCCAAGCAAATGACAGGTGGCAGCGATACCACCTTGACCGATGGCACAGCTATCGAGCGGATGCCTTCCGGTCTGGTCAACTACGAACCCGGCCGCAAGTCCCTGGAGCATTTTTACCTCAGTGCTACCCCCCAACCCTTACAATTTCAACCCCCTGATAACCTGCGCAGCCAGGCCCTCGAAAGCCTGGATAGCCGAGAACTGAAGCTGGACGAATAGACCGCTGCGCTGCGAGAAGCGAGATTTGAGACCGCTGCGCTGCGAGAAGTGAGATTTGAGATCGCTGCGCTGCGATCTGACCTCTGACCCCTGACAGCGCAGCGATCTGACCTCTGACTTCTGACAGCGCAGCGATCTGACCTCTGACTTC
>CAYVAP010000158.1:0-2222 GCA_964449365.1 uncultured Bacteroidia bacterium | reverse complement strand
GACAGCGCAGCGATCTGACCTCTGACTTCTTGTCTCGCCTCTCAAAATCTAACTCTCTAGACCTATGCAAGAGCTGGTTCAACCCATCGACTTCGCCAACACACAATTGGCGTTTCAGGCCAAAACCGATGCCGAACTGCGCCGGACATACTGGCTCTTTCGGATGATCGCCCATCCCTTTCTGACCAAATATGGCCCCAAGGTTCTCATGCTGGTTTTCCGGCTGGGGCTGCCCGTCGAGGGCATCGTGCGCCGCACCCTGTTTGAGTTGTTTGTGGGCGGAGAAAGCCTCTCTGATACTGCGCAGACTTCGGCTTACCTGTCGAAATTTGGGGTACAGACCATCTTGGACTATTCGGTAGAAGCAGAAAAAACAGAAGCAGGCTTCGAGCAAACCAAGCGCGAGATCATCGCTACTCTGGCCCATGGGGCGCAGCATCCCTCAGTAGCCTTCAGTGCCTGCAAGCTCACGGGCCTGGCCAGCTTCGAATTGATGGCGAACATCCAGGCGGGGGCCATGCTCAGCTATGAGGAGCAGGCTGCCTACGAGCGTTTGCAGCAACGGTTGGAGCAAATCGCCCAGGCGGCCGAGCGCCATCAGACGCCCGTCTTTATCGATGCGGAAGAAAGCTGGATTCAGGGTACCATCGACGCTATGGTCGAGTCGCTGATGGAGCGCTACAACCGTGAGCGCCCCCTGATCTGGACCACAGTGCAGCTCTATCGCCGCGACCGGATCCACTACCTGCGGGAGATGATTCAGCGCAGCCGGGAGCGGGGCTACCTGCTGGGCGTGAAGCTGGTGCGAGGCGCTTATTTGGAAAAAGAAAACCGCCGTGCCGAGGAAATGGGCTATCCTACCCCCATGCAGCCCAGCAAGCAGGCGTGCGACCGCGACTATGATGCGGCGCTGGCCTTCTGTGTGCGCAACCTCTCTCACGTGGCCGTTTGTGCAGGCACCCACAACGAGACCAGCATCCGTTACCTGCTCGATTTGATGCACACCTATGGCATCCCCAATGACCACCCCCACATCTGGTTTTCGCAGTTGCTGGGGATGTCCGACAACCTCTCCTTCAACCTCGGTCATTGCGGTTACAACGTAACCAAATACCTGCCCTACGGTCCGGTCAAGGCCGTGATGCCCTATCTGATTCGCCGGGCGGAAGAAAACACCGCCATCGCCGGGCAGTCGAGCCGCGAGGTGCAGATGATACGCGACGAGTTGCGGAGAAGAAGGCGAAGCCTCGGAAATGGATGATCTGGCTCTCCCGAGCCATGGGAGGTACGCTGCGTACCAACCAAGCGCTGCCGCGACTCGCGGGGGAAAATAGACATGCGCTTACATAGTTGGCTTTCTCTTTGAAAAAAAGCCAACTTTGCCGCGTGGAAAGCCAATACATTCAAATTTTTCTATGTAAAAGGGGCTAACGTCTCGCCTCAGACTGCGTACACAAACTTATTGAACTTTCAGAAACATTTGTAAGTTCTGTCTTAAAGTAGCTTTGAGTCGGAGTTGACTTTTCTCATTGTTTAAACGTTAATTTTGCAGTTGTCTTGATTGGTCAAAATTGGCGTACTCGATTATCAGAACGCAATCTCACCGCATGGACCTTTTGTCTTATCTATCTCAACATAGCCCCCGCCTACCTCAACAGGCCCGGCGCATCGCCGAGAAAGTCATCGCCGGAGAGCGAATCAATGATGACGACGGCATATACCTCTTTACCGAACCTGAACTACCCCTGCTAGGCATGATGGCCCATCATCTGCGTCGCAAGCGCCACGGCCTGCGGGTATTTTTCAACCGGAATTTTCACGTCGAGCCGACCAACGTCTGCATTTACGACTGCAAATTTTGCTCTTACTCCCGCAAAATACGCAAGCGTGAAGAGGGCTGGGAAATGACCTACCAAGAAATTCTGGACATGGTCAAAGCCTACGATGGCAAGCCCGTGACAGAAGTTCACATTGTGGGTGGGGTATTGCCTAAGAACGACCTGCCTTTCTACGAAGAGTTGTTTCGCGCCATCAAGGCCCACCGCCCGGAGTTGCACGTCAAGGCGCTCACCTCGGTGGAGTATCACTATATTTTCAAAAAGTCGAAGGTCAGCTATCGCGAAGGGCTGCAACGTCTGCTCGACGCGGGACTGTATAGCATTCCTGGCGGGGGGGCTGAAATTTTCGACGAAGAACTACGAACCCAGATCGCGGCGGATAAG
>CAYVAP010000157.1:3941-8630 GCA_964449365.1 uncultured Bacteroidia bacterium | reverse complement strand
CTTATTTCCCTTATACCCCTGACCTTTCATATAGGTGAGTAATTTTAGCCGCTCGAGCGGCCACTGAGTGAGCCAATATGTGGGGGGCTGACCGAAGTGCCTGATACCCTTATACCTTATTTCCCTTATACCCCTGACCTTTCATATAGGTGAGTGCTTCTGGTCAATGTTTTATGCGAATTTCGAGTAAGTACTCAATATATTTTTTGTAAAAAAATCTATAATTTTTACACTAAATGCAATTAGACACCTGGTTTTGCACTTTTTTTTGCCAAAAGTATAATCTTAAAATATAAAAATGCCTCTCAGTGGTTGATTTTTGTCGTAAATTTTTAGTTTCGAAAAATCTATATAATAAATCGTCAAAAATACGAGTGGAAATGAGTGTATTTTTGAAATTTTTCAAAAAATAGCACTTAAATTTTGCTACATATGTATTGAGTACTTACAATTTCGAATGGTTAATTACTTAATTCCGAAGGTACTACCTGTTACCACGCGAGGCATTCGTTTCGCGGTTCAACGTTCAAGGTTGAAAGCAAATCTAGCCGCTTGGGCGGCCAATGAGTGAGCCAAGAGGAACGGAAGGTAAACGCTGTGCCTGACCACCTTATACCCTTACCCCCCTATACCCTTATATCCCTTACCCCCCTGACCATTCATACAGGTGAGGGGGTGATTGGCAGCCACTGAACGCGCCAACATGAGGGGCTATTTTGTGCCGAAACCCCTAATTTCCCCTATGGCCCATTCATACGATTGAAGCCCATGGGGGCGATTACTCTCCTTTGGCCTCAGGCTTGACGACCTCCACCTCTACCCGACGGTCGAGCGAGCCATCGCCGTAGCGGGGATTTTCTTCCCCGAAGTATTCGATCTCGATGCGCGCCGCAGCGATGCCCCGCTCTTTCAGGTAGGTAGCTACCGTCTCGGCGCGCTCACGCGAAAGGCGCTCATTGATCTGGGCACTCCCCGATTGATCCGCAAAACCCTTGACTCGCACCTGCAGCTCCGGCAGGCGCTTGAGATCTTCGATCAAACGATCCAACACGGCATAGTCCGACTCAAAGAGCCGACTGGCTCCTTTAGAAAAAAATACATTCACCCGGTTGAGGCCCATCAGAATCTCGGTCTGCGTTTCCACCACGGTGTCTCGCTCCATCACCCGGACGGTATCCGGCGGTACCATCACCCGGACGGTATCGGGGGTGGGGGTAGGTTGGTAGGCAAATTCGACAGAATCAGTTTGTGCGGTATCGACGGGAGCGATGGGCTGCTGGAGGCTGTCAACCGCCAAAGCCTTATTGGCCAAGGTCGAGTCAGCAGCCACGCTTATCGCTTTGCTGCTATCGGCTTGGGCTTGGGCTTGGGCGACGGAGTCGCGCTCAGCTCGCAAGCGTGCCACCTCCTGCTCCAGCTCGGTGATCCGGCGCTCGTTTCCGTTGCTGCCTTGGTTGTCATTGGTGGCCACCACGGCGGCACCCACCGTCAGGCGGCGATTGAGTTGGTCTAGCTCTCGGCGTATGCTCTCCAGTTCTCGCTGTCGAGCAGGGTCAGAGGTTTCTGGCTGTCGGGCTTGGGCTTCGAGGCTGCGAATGCGTTTCGCTAAGGCAGTCCTTTCTGCCTCTGCCTGATCGTCTTGCGGAGCAGGCGCTGCGGCCTGACGTCGCTGAGCCTCAGTGAGCGAAGCCTCTAGCTCATCGATTCTGGCTTGCATGGCTTCGCGTTCTGCCTGAGCTGCCATATCTTCTGCGGAGGGTTGCTCTGCTGGAGCTGGAGTCGTAGGCTCGTTAGCAGGCTCTTCTGTGGTCGAGGCGTCTTCCGGCTCCGTACGCGTCTGCTCCTGCTGCGCGGCCAGCGAATCACGCATAGCCTGTACTGTGGCCTGCGTCTCGGCCAATTGCTGTTTGAGGGCAGAGCTGTCCACGGACTGCTGTGGCGGCGCCATGGGAGTTTGACCGAAGAAATAGTAATGGTTGGTTTGGTACATCATGCGCTGGGCACTGGCATCAGTCGGCGCTTCTGCCACCGGTTCTGCCGCCTTTGCTTCGGTAGCCATCTCAGGGCTCTCCTGCGGCAACTGGCTGCTATCCAGAGGGGCCACGTCTTGGCGGCTGAGAGTAGGCGACTCGATATGACGCTCGGCTACCTCTGTGGCCACCGAGTCCAGAGGAGGACGCCACTTAGCCCCGGCATCGGTGCGGTAAAAGGATACCGGGCGAAATTTGCGCAGCCGAACGCCAAAATCGTAGCTCAGCGTGATGCTCAGCAAGCCGTACCAGTCGTTGGGGCGGTCATCGCCACGCTGTAGATCGGCGGGCAAGGTTTGGCCAGAAGGATTGCTGGCATAGGGGGCTAGCACTTCATCGGGCGCAAAATCGCTGCGATATTGGCCGCTCACGTCGTCGAGGTAGTCCGTAAAGGCATAGTTGGCCTGGGCTTGCAGCCCCAGCCGCAACTGAGGGGTGAGGCGGAAATCTACCCCTAGGCCCATGGGCACGTGTAGCGCGACGGTTTCGTAGCCTCCACTTGCTTCAGTAGCCAGCTCATCGAGCCGGGTTTCGAAGTCCCGGTCTTGATCGATCGTAGGGATTTGATCCGGGCTGCTGATTTCGGGGGCCAGGCGAATGCTGCCATCTGACCAGTAGTAGTAGCGGTCGTCGCCTTGGGTGAATAGGTCGCCGTAGACGCGCCATCCACTCACCCCGATGCCAGAGAAGAGGTAAGGAGCTATGCGGGCTCGCTTGGAGAGCAACCAGCCATTCGCCAAGCGGAAGTGAAACAGCAACTGGCCGCCGGCAATTTCGCTGCGGAAGTTGAGGCTACGCCCAAAGTTGGGATTGTCAGGGAGCAGATCGCCGTTGGCATCGAGGCTGCGGTCGTTGGCGGTAATGAAGCCATACTGACCACTCAGACCCAGGGCCAGGGTAGCGTTGAGACGACGCTCTAGGCCCAAGTGTACGCCATAGGGCAGGGTCTCGCGGGGCAACGCTCGGTAGCCAAGCCAGTCGTTGGGGATCTGGTAGCTAAGGTCGCCCTGGTAGGGCATCAGGCCCGCCCCCAGGCGCAAGCGCCATTGGTAGCTCTGGCTTTGTCCGAAGGCTAAATCACCGAACAAGAGCCCGCTGAAGCAAAACAAATATAAATATCGGCTGAACATGGGGAAACGGATTGGAAGCGTGGGAAAGATAGGAGCTAGTGCTTCGCATTCGAAATTCGTAATTAGGAATTCGCAATTGAAAGTGCTTCTGGTCAACGTTTTATGCGAATTCTAAATGGTTAATTACTTCATTCCGAAGGCGCTAGGGGTTATCGGCGCTCGCGAAATCCTGCCCATACGTCGAGCTCGGCGCTGATGCCGATAAAGGGGCGAATCGAAATGGCATCCACATCCAGCGCTGCGCTGCCACCGCCGAGGCTGCTGGTTCCCACTTCTTCGAGGGCGGTCACGCCTAGGTTGAGGCGCACAAAGCGGAAAAAGTTGTACCCTACCCCTAGGTAGTAGGGGCGGCCAAAGATGGGGCCAGTAACGGTCTCATTGTCGGCGTTCTCGAAGTTTTCCAGAAATACCCCTAGCGATATGGAGGCATTGCTCCAAAAGGGGCCGGCCAGGGCGGGATTGGCCAAGGGCAGCGAGATGCCCACGTAGGGAGAGGTGCCATAGCTGAGGCTCTCGGAGCCTCGCTCGAGTAGTACCCCGCCATATCCTACGTTGACTGCCAAGGGGCGGCGAGTGCGCTGAGTCTCGTATTGGGGCACCTGACGGATATCGGTACGCAGTACTAGATCAGAGTTGAGAAGCTGATCTACCTCGGTGTGCAACAAAGTCTCAACTTGGGCGATGCCTGCTTCGGCCTCGGCCAGCGGTCGCTTGTCGAGGTTGTCGAGCGCTTGAGCGACCAAGTCAGAAAAGCCATCGAACGAAATTTGATTCAAGCTGCGGTAGTATGCCAAGCCATCGATCACCACGCGGTTGAGATCCTGGATCATGTTGCCAGGATTGTCGCGCAGGCGAATATCGTCATCCCTACGTTCGATAGACTGAGCGAGATAGCTATCCAGGGCATCGGATAGGTCCTGGCGCAGGGCGTTTTTTTCAGAGCTGCTAATGGCTCGGTAATAGACCACCCGAAAGTCGTAGCTACTGCTGCCGGTAAGTCGGTAGTTGACAGGAACGCGAAAAGTCGATTCGCCAGTTTCGCCCTTGCGCTTCCACACCCCGGCAAAGAGGGGTAGCTTCTCTTGGTTGGCTTTGGGGCGAAAAATATCCATTTCCACTAGGTAAATGTTGGATGCGACTGCACCGGTGATGATCATCGGCTGCTCGGCAGGCAACGATTGACCATTGTTGAAGTACGCATTGGCATAGTCGAATTCAACGCGGGCAAACTGCCCCCAGACCGGAGAAAGACCAGTGAGTAATATCAGCCCAGTGAGAAAAAATAGTCGAGTGAACATCATATAATGGGTCATTAGTCAGACCTCGTCTGACGGGAATATACCATTGGGACAGACCGATGATCTCGAAGTCACCCCGTAAAGCAAATTATTGCTGAGGTGGGCCTTCCTGGTTTCTGGGTGGATTTCAAATCCGCGCTACTTTGGGGGGGTGGCCGGAGTTATACTCCGGCAAAGCAAACAGCGCTTCGGCTTACCAAGCTTCGCGAGCCCCCCAAAAGGGCGGCAAAC
>CAYVAP010000157.1:1371-3841 GCA_964449365.1 uncultured Bacteroidia bacterium | reverse complement strand
GGCTTACCAAGCTTCGCGAGCCCCCCAAAAGGGCGGCAAACAGCGCTTCGGCTTACAAGGCCTCGCGAGCCCCCCAAAGGGCGGCAAACAGCGCTTCGGCTTACCAAGCTTCGCGAGCCCCCCAAAAGGGCGGCAAACAGCGCTTCGGCTTATAAAGCTTCGCGAGCCCCCCAAAAGGGCGGCAAACAGCGCTTCGGCTTACAAGGCCTCGCGAGCCCCCCAAAAGGGCGACCGTATTCCGCATCCCCTTATCCCCGCTATACCCCTCCACCTGAGCCCCACACCCTTATCCACGATGGGCCTGGGCGGCCTCGTGGAGGCAATCGATCACGATCTTGATGAAAATCAGCATGATCCCCTGGTTGGCGGGGCGCAGCACCTCGCTGTCTTCTTCGAAGATCGTCTCGACCACGTAGCGTAGCACCTCTGGCTGATGGTATCCGGTCAGGAGGTTTTGGGTGACCTGTATCAGCTCAGCCTCCGACTCATCGGCCAGGTATTCGAGCATCTGCATGTTGGTCTGCTCCTGTCGATCGAGGTGATCTTCGGTGACGGCAGGAATGGTATCTGCCCCCTGTTTGAGCATTTGGTACACCCCAATCCCGAGAAATAGCATGAGCTCGCGTTCCTCTTCGCTAAAATCCCCTTCGCCCATGGCCATCAGGTAAGCAAAGACGAAAGGTTGTGCTTCGGCGATCTCATTGACCAGTTGCTCCTCTTCCTCTTCTTCTTCGAGGCTAGCGAGCCAAGTGGCGATCTGGTCGACCGTTTCGGGAGAAATAGCGTTGATCATGAGGTAAGAAAAATGAATGGTAAAGCATAGAAGCGGGCTTGGCCAAGGGTCATGGCTCTCCGATCAGGAGGCTGATCTGCTCGCTCACCACGGTATCGCCCGTCTGATCGAGCACCCAAGCCCGCAACCAGGCCATGCCCGCCAGGGTATCGAGGTTGGTAACCGTTACGCTGGCCATATCTGTATCGGCAAAGACAAAGGGCTCGATCTCGACCTCCACGGGGCTGGCTTGAGCGGGAGAAACCTGAAAAAAGATCCGGGTGCCGCCCGATACTTCTCCGCGGCTGCGTAGCAATCGTACGCTCAGCGTGGTACTTTGCTCCGGTTCGGCGCTTAGTTGACGATTGGCCAGGCTAAGCAGCATCTCGTCAGGATAGGCACGGGTAAAGCTCACCAGGCGCCGGTCCTGGTAGGTAAACGAGCCACTCTCGTCAGTAGCCGTCACCGAGGCGGAGACATTGACCCGTGGGTCTACCTCGGTAGCACTGACCAGCACCGCCGCCACCGAGCGCCCAGACGCCCGCAGGTCGAGGGTGGTTGCTTCGGCACTGGCCGATTCCAGGCTGCCCGCTTCGGTCGAAAAGGTGATCAACTGATTGGCACTAGCTTGCGGGCCGAGGATGGCCCTCAGGGTGATGACCGATTGGCCATCGGCCAGCATGACCGAGTCGCTCAGCTCCAGAGTGATGAGCTGCTCGGGGGCTAGGCCCGCCTGCGGATCTTCGAGCTGGCAACTGCTCCAGAGCAGCAAAGAGAGGCTTCCCAGCCAGCAAAGGCGAATGATAGATGTCCTAGATGTCATGGTGATTTAGGTTGCGGAGGGCTCGTCTTGAGAGGCCGAGGGCGGATCTTGCTCGGGTGTCTCAGCCGAGGGCGGATCTTGCCTAGGCTCCTCAATCGCCAATGTCTCCGAAGGAAGGCTGGGAGCCAAGGGTGAACCGTCGCGTTGGCGGGGCTTGAGGGTAACGGGCAACTGAGGAATCGGCGGAGAATGCTGCCCGGCCTGATTGATGGCCTTGGCGTCAAAGCGAATCAAGATATCCCGGTCGCTGGGATTGCTGCATACCATGATCACCGTCAACTGAAGGAGCTGGTGCTCATCGGCTTGCCCACAGTGAAAGGTAAACTCCGCCTCGGTACGCACCTGATCATTTACCCGAAAGGCCACCTCGTCGGCCAGGCAGAGCAGGGTCACTTTGACCTCTCCTGATACCCCAGGAGAAAGCAGAATGGATACCTGAGAGGCCTCGTCGGCGAAGAGGGTAAGGCCATCGGGGTGAGCAAACCGTAGCAGTGGCTTGGGGTCGAGATTGAAATTCAGGGGCATAGCGAAAAGGGGTTAAACAATCATTCGGCGAGACCGGTGTTTTGGAGGTTGAGTCGCACGAAGTTGAAGGCGTTGGCGTCGAGGCTGAGCCCAATGAAGGGGGCCATGCGCAAGCGCTGCGTGTCATCGAGGGGGCTGAGCGAAGGCTCCGCAAAGAAGATCAGCCCCATGCCCCCGAACATCACATAATGGAAGTGGGCCACCACAAAATACGTATCATGGACATGGATATCTGTTCCAGCAGCGGCTAATACCAGTCCCGTAACACCTCCAATCGTGAATATGAAAATAAATCCCAGAGTCATTAACATTGGGGCTGAAACCCAAATCGACCCTCGATATAAGGAGGC
>CAYVAP010000157.1:941-1361 GCA_964449365.1 uncultured Bacteroidia bacterium | reverse complement strand
AGATCCAGGCAGAGCCCCGTTACGGGCTGCACCCCGATGACGTTTTCATATTCTTGCCCTCGATAATTGAGGCGACCCGTGGCCCGGATGCCTAGTAGCAGCGAAAAGCGATCGCGAAACAAGGGATAAGGATCGTCGATAAAGCGTGCCCGGTCGATGCGGCTGAAGTAAAATTTTCCTGCCAGGTAGGTCATGAGGTTGGGTTCGGCGAGAGCGAGCGGATCCTCGGGTAGATCGAAGGGGTTGGGAAAGTTGAGCCCGACCAGCCCTACGCCGTAGGTGGTGCCGATGTTGATGGCATCGTACCCGGTGGAGGGTAGGTAGTCGCCTTCACTCAAGCGCTGATTACTGTTTTCGCTGCCTTCGCCCAGGGCTCCATCGCCTGCCTGGGCTTTGGGCTGCGAGACAGGCGTGTAGATA
>CAYVAP010000157.1:0-931 GCA_964449365.1 uncultured Bacteroidia bacterium | reverse complement strand
GCCGATGAGCCGATCCAGCCCCCCCGCTCCCAACTGCTCATTGATCGAGGCGATGCGGCTCCGATAGCGGGTACGCGCCTCGGCCAGGTCTGAGAGAGGCGTGAAGTAGTTGCGCTTGAGGGCCCGCAGAACTCGCTGATCGATGGGCTCGAGGGCTTGCTGCCCGGCGCTGCCCTGGGCATAGGCGATCAGGGCCGCAAAGGGATCAAACGACACATCGCCTCGGGCCAAAAAGTTGCGCAGTGCTTCGAGGTTGATGGCGTCGAAGCTGCCAGTGCCGGGATCGAGCTGCAAGCGGTCTTGCTGATACGCTCGCTCCAGGCGAGTCAGCAGCCCCTGCACCTGCGGATCATTTTGGAGGGGAGCGATCGAATCGGCTTGATAGCTGCTGATTTTTTCGTTGAGGTCGGCCAGGATCTGCTCTTGCTGAATCACTCGCCCGATGAGCAGGCTGGTCTCAGAGGAAAACCTCTCCAGCGGTAAAGAAAGCTGCCGCGATCCCTGGTCGAAGGCAATCCGATTGTCCTGGGTCGTTTTCAGGTAGCCAAAGTCTAGCTTGGCGGTGTAGGCGCTCACGGCCTGGTTGAGCGCCGTCTCGATGTCTTCGATGCGTACTGAGAGCTTATTTTGCCGCTGAATTTGCCCAAAGATCGAGCGCTTCACCGAGTCGATGATCTGCTGGGTGAGGACATCTTCGATGCGGTAGCGATGGTAAAAGTGCAGCTCGAATTGGTAGTAGGTATCCAGTTGTAGCGGGCGGTCGATGTAAAAAGAAAATCTGGTCGAATCCTTATCGGGCGTCCACCACCAAAAGCTCTGGTAATAGGGTGCGTCGCGAAATTCGATGGCGACAGGTTGGTCGCCGCGAAACAATTTACGACTCAGGCTGCGCTGATGCCGAATGCGGCGCCTGCGGTTTTTCTCGGGATAA
>CAYVAP010000156.1:0-8633 GCA_964449365.1 uncultured Bacteroidia bacterium | reverse complement strand
CTTGCCCCATCTTGTTCATCTTGTCCAAAAATGAGCGCGCCAGACCACTAGACATAGGGTGTGTAATCTGATAGGAAATCAGCCCGGCGTATGTTGAAAGATGAAAATACTGTAACTCAGCAATAACAAAGGGATTTAGTGCCCTTTGGGGGATTCAAAAGCGCCGGGCAAAAAATGCACAAGATTACACACCCTACCCTTATCCCCTTATCCCCTTATTTCCTTATACCCCTGACCGTTCATGTAGGTGAGCTC
The DNA here is from genome assembly GCA_964449365.1 of uncultured Bacteroidia bacterium. Classification (GTDB taxonomy): domain Bacteria; phylum Bacteroidota; class Bacteroidia; order J057; family J057; genus CAYVAP01. Next base: position 8,378 of record CAYVAP010000156.1, on the reverse strand, counting down.
ACACCAAATCGAGGATTTCCAGGATGCGGTTGAGGTCTTCGTTGTTGCTGAAGGGGATGGTGATGTCGCCGCTGCCGGAGGCTTTTTGGTTGAGGCGGATCTTGTTGCCGAATTTGCTTTCGAGCTGGCGGGCGACTTGATTGAGGTGTACCTGGTCGGGGTTAGCTTCGGTTTTGTCGGTGGGCTTTTTGTTGAGTTGCGCTTTGAGCTTTTTGGCGATTTCCTCGGCTTGCCGCACCGAGAGGTTTTTTTCGCGAATGTCGTTGAAGAGCTGCATTTGCAGCACAGGATCTTCGATGTTTTTGAGGGTCTTGGCGTGGCCCATGCTGATCTCGGCTGCGCGCAAGGCCAGAATCACTTGCTCGGGTAGTTTGAGGAGGCCAAGGTAATTGGTAATGGTCGAGCGCTTTTTGCCCACCTTGCTCGCCACTTTGTCTTGCGTGATGCCCATTTCCTCGACCAATCGCTCGTAGGATTTGGCGATCTCGATGGGGTTGAGGTCCTCGCGCTGGATGTTTTCGATGAGCGCCCATTCGAGCATCTGCTCATCGTTGGCGGTGCGCACGTAGGCGGGCACTACCTTGAGGCCCGCCAATTTGGAGGCCCGCAGGCGACGCTCCCCCGAGATCAATTGGTACTCCGTGTCGCTCACCTTGCGCACCGTGAGGGGCTGTATGATGCCGTGGGTCTTGATCGAGTCGGCGAGTTCTGCCAGCGATTCCTGCTCAAACTCCTGCCGGGGTTGATACTGGTTGCGCTCGATCTGCTCGACGGGAATTTCGTTGATCGAAAGCGCGGTGGCTGCTTCTTCGCCAAAAATGGCAGACATGCCTCTACCGAGTCCTCCTTGTCGCTTGGCCATAGATGAGATGCTTCGAAATGAATATAATTGCAAGGCAGCAAGATGGCCAAAGATAAGACTTTTTGGCGGGGGAATTCGAAAGGGGGAATGGGATGTAGGTCTATTTTCCTCGCGAGTGGCGCAGCGTCGGCTCGGCAAGCAGAGGGGAAGCCCCTTAGCCGCTGGTCGCGGCCATGGATGGCACCAACCTGAGGGGCTGGTGGGAGGCACTCCCTGCCCAACCCCCCCTATGGCTCCTACTGCCCCTTTTGGCCCCTTGTATCCCTTTCATATCGTTGAGGAATTGCTACCTTTCGGCTATGATCATCAAATCTTTTCGCCTCAATGTGATCCTGCGAGTATTGCTACTCATGGGGGCGATTTTTGGCTTCGAATACGTCTGGGGCCATGAAAATTGGCCCATGACCAAGCTTTTTTTCGTGCTAGGCATCTTGGCTCTGGTAGGCGACTTGATCTACTACGTCGAGCGCACCAACCGCGACCTGAGGTCGTTCTAGTTGGCCGTCAAGCACAAAGACTTTACCCACACTTTCAGCCGCGAGCCGAGGGGAAAGTCTTTCGCTGGCCTGAAAGACGCTTTCAACCAGATCATCGAGAGCTACCAAGATCTGCGAGCCGAAAAGGAGTCGCATTATCAATACCTCCAAAATGTGATCGAACACGTTTCGGTGGCGCTAATCTGCTTTCGGGCCGATGGCTCCATCGAATTGATGTACGAGGCGGCCCAACACCTGCTCAACCGCCCCTACATGAGCCACATCGATGTCCTGGAGCGGGTAAACGAGGACTTGATGGAGGCGGTGCGCGACCTCGGTCCCCATGAGCGCAAACTGGTCAAGGCCGTGATCAATGAAGAGCTGCACAACATCGCGGTACAGGCCAAGGAGTTCAAGCTACAAGGTACCCATTACAAGCTGATTTCGTTGCAGGATATTCGCAGCGAATTGGACGAAAAGGAGATCGATACCTGGCAGAAACTCATCCGGGTGCTCACCCACGAAATCATGAATTCGGTAACGCCCATCATCTCGCTCACCAAGGTCATTCATGGCCTGATGAGCGATGAGCAAGGCCATCGCCGTGATTTGGTGGAATTGGACACCGAGGACGTAGACGATATCCTCAGCAGCGTAACCACCATCGAAAGTCGCAGCAAGGGCCTGCTACATTTTGTCCATGCCTATCGCAACCTCACCAAGATCAAAAAGCCACAGTTCGATGAGGTGGCGGTCAAGGATATGCTCGACCGAGTCTGTGGCCTGTTGAAGCCCGAATTGGACAAGCGCGGCATCGAAACGGTGCGCAATCTGACCACTCCTCAACTGAGGATCAAAGCCGACCACGAATTGATCGAGCAAGTGTTGATCAATCTGGTAAAAAATGCCATGGAAGCCCTCAGCGACCGTGGGGGGGCGCAGATCGAGCTGTCTTGCTACCGCAACAACGACGACCGCCCCGTGATCATGGTGCGCGACAATGGCCCTGGCATCGATCAGGAGTACGTGGATAAGATTTTTATTCCGTTTTTTACCACCAAGAAAAAGGGATCGGGCATCGGCCTCAGCCTCTCGCGGCAAATCATGCGGCTGCATCGCGGTAGCATCAATTTTCACAGCAGCGCGGAAGAGGGAACCACGTTTTGGTTGACGTTTTGATGCCCTCCGCTCATGGGTACCGTGGCACTCCGTGCCGCGTAGAGGGGCTACAAACGCGGTCATGACTATGCCGCCACAAACCGCCAGCGCGGCCACTGAGTACCAATATGAGGGACTGGTCTGTGCCAAACCCCCTATTACTCTTGTGGCCTTTTCACATAGATGACCTTCCCAGGCTGCGCCAGCGCTCCGCAATCGGCGCAGCGCTACTCTTGTCGGCTCCGATCAACTTGGGGCTCCCTCTTGCGCACCACTTCTACCCCCACATCAAACACCTCCGAGTTGCGCTTCTCGCGGTTTTGGACGTAGTGAACGGTGTGGATGTAGGGCTCGGCCAGGTTGATCTTGTCGAGGGGCGTGACCACCATCAGTTGCAGGTCGAGCTGCTTGAAGAGCTCCATGGCGTAGATGGCGTTGGCGGGATCGACCTTGCTGAAGGCTTCATCCACCACGGCGAAGCGGAAGGAGCGGCGCTGCTGCCCTTCGCTGCGAATGCCAAACTGATAGGCAATGGCTGAGGCCAGAATGGTGTAGGCCAGCTTGGCCTTTTCGCCGCCGGAGAGGCTCTGGCTGTCTTCGTAGTATTGCCGCTCCTGCTCGTCGGCGCGGTAGCGCTCGCTCGCGGCAAACTCCAGCCAGTTGCGTACGTCGGTGACCTTACGCCGCCAATTTTCGTTGGCCGATAGCTCCTCGATGATGCGGCGGATGCGCAGGAAGCAGGCTTCCAGCTCGGCTTCGTCCCCTTGGGCCAATTTGCCCAAATCCGGCAGGGCCTCGCGCAGCATCTGCTTGAAGTCGCGGATGGCCATGTCCCGCGTCTTGGCGTGGGTCAGTTGGATGAAGGTCTCGGGGGTGTCGTTGAAGCGGATGCCGCGCAGCGAGTGGTTGATGGTCTCGATACTCTCCTCGATCTGGGCTTCGCGGTTGTCCAGGGCCGTCTTGAAGCTGGCGATGTCGTAGATCAGCCGCTCGTTGAGCCACTCCTTGAAGCGCGCCTGATAGCGGGGCAGTTCCTCCTGTTCGATGCGGCGAAAGATGCGCTCGAATTCGGGTAGATAGCTCAACTCCGCCCGCAGGTCCAGGGTCTCGGCGGTCCAGTTGGGGTGCGCCTCCAGGATCTCCGGCGCAGGGTTGATGAACTGCTGCATGGCCAGCAGCAGTTGGCGCTCGTACTTGGCGGCTGCGCGGCCTTTGGTCTCCCGCTCCTGCCCGATGGCGCGGCGCAGCATGTTTTCCGTGCGGCTTACGGTGCTGACTTTCAGCTCCTCCCCCGCCAACAGCGCTTCGATGGCTGCCCCGTGCCTTTGCCAGCTATCCCCCTCGACTTGTGCCAACTGCGCTTCGGCCTGCTCTTGCTCACTGCGAAAGGTTTCCAGGCGATTCTCCAGTTGCCCGCGCTGCCCGATCTGCCGGTCGCGCTTGTCCTCGGTGGCGGTGATGTCGGCCTCCACCTCGTCCAGCTTCGTTTGCAGGTCGCGCAGGTGGTCGGAACTTTTGAGCAAATTTTCCCGCTCTTTTTGCAAGCTTTTGAGGTGCTTCTCCACCCCCTTGACGTCGATGTCGCCAAAGATTTCGAAGGCTTGCAAACGTAGATACCCTTCGCGCCGGGCTTGCAGGTCGCGGCCCTTCTGCTGGCGCTGCTTCAGGTCGCGGGCCAGGGCTTCCAGTTCCTCGGTCAGCTCGCGCAGGCGGTGCTGCACCAACCGAATGGTTTCCTGATTGTCCCAGCCGAGAATGTGCTGGCTCTCCTGCCAGCGCTGCGGATGGTCGTCGCGCTCGTAGACGTGGCGGTCTTTGCGCAAGCCCCTGTCGTTGAGCGCCTGCTGGTAGCGAGCCAACTGGGCAAAGCCCGACACCTGCACATGTCCGCAGTGCTGCCGCAGATGGCCTGCCAGCCATTCGCCCAACGGATGACGGGGCTTAAACTCGATCAGCTCGAGGATGCTGTCTTTCGGCGCGGCAGGGCTCATCAGGGCGTCCTGCACGTGGATCAGGCGCAGGTGCCCCTCCAACTTGAGGCGATGCAAAGATTCCACCGCTTGCGCGTGGTGCTCCTCCGATACCAACACCGATAGCCCTAGGGGACGCAGCAGTTGCTCCAGCGGTGTGGCCCATTTGGCCTTAGCCTCTTCTTTTACCCGCATCAGCTCAGCGGCAAAGGGCAGGGCTTTTTCGGGGAGGTCCAGCGCCTCGGCCAGCTTTTGGCGGGTGCGCACCTGCTCCAGGGGCAGGCGATTTTGCCGCTGCTGCAGCGAGGCGAGTAGTTCCCGCTGTTCACTTTGTTCTTGTTGCAAATGGCTTTGCTCCACCGAGAGGCGGGTTAGCTCGGCTTGGTTGGCTTCGCGGGCTTCATCCAGGGATACCAATTGCTGCGCGCACTGCTCCAGGCTGCGGTAAAATTGCTTTTCGGTGGGTGTATCGGGCAGGTCCAAGGCAGTCGCCACGGTCGCATAGCGCTCTGCCTGCTTTTGCCGCTGGGCCAGGTCTTTCTGGGCCTGCGCAATGTTGCGGGCCAGGTCTTCGAGTTGAGCGCTCACTTCGTCGCTACGAATGGCAATCTGGAGCTGGGTGCGCTGCTCGCTCAGGGTCTTGAGCTGCTGCCGCAACTCGTCGATCTGGTGATCTTTGCGCTTGCGGTCGATCTCCAGCCCATGGATGGCTTCGGCGTACAGCCCCACTTTTCGCTGGGCAAAAAAGGGCGTCAGTGCCTCCTCCTGCGCCTGCAACTGCTCGAATGCCTGCTGGGCCTGGGTATGCGCCTCGCGGTGGGCCATGATGGGGCGCAGTAGGAACAGTTGCTGCCGGGCCCGCTCGATGGCCTGGTAGCTTTGCAGCAGGTTTTCGTAGTGGCCCCGCAGCTTGACGAAGGCCTCCTCGCTGTCGATTTCCTCCAGCATGTGGGTGCGGATGAAGTCGTTGAGGTTGCCCAGCACCTTGATGCCCACAGTCTGGGCGAAGAGCGAGAGGGCCTTGTCGGACTTCAGCCCTAGCACCTGGCTGAAGGCCTGGGTGTATTTGGTGAAAGAATCGTATTCCTGGGTCTGGGTTTCGCGCTTGAGGCGGCGCTTCCAGTTGCCTGCCGGGTCCAGGGGGGTAAAGTGGCTGGCGATGTCCAGCGGCTGCGAGGCCACAAAGTAGGCCCGTTTCAGGCCCTGATTAGCAAACCAGCGCACTTGCGCCAGCGTGAGGTGTTCGCCGCTGTGCTGGTTGAAAAAGCAGGCGATGAGGATGGAGTAGGCATTTTCCTTCTGGCGCAGATAGGTCGTGCTGGCACTCAGGCCGCTTTCGCTCTGCCGGGTGGAGTAGGCCCCCAAGGTGTAGCTCTCCTCGCTGCGCTCGCGCCTGTTTTCCGCTCCCGAGGACTGGTTGTAAAAGCGCAGGTTGGACGGCACCAGCAGGGTCAGGATGGCGTCGACCAGGGTGGTTTTGCCCGAGCCGTTGGCGCCGGTGAGCAAGGAGTTTTGCCCGCCCGGCTCCAGGCGCCACACGTGCTGGTCAAAGGTACCCCAGTTGTAGATTTCGACGGTTTGAAGGCGGAAGCCGGAGGGAGCCATAGGGTAATTTTCAGTGTTCAATTTATCGGGGGCAATCGTAGGGGAGAGAGGGCGATGATGTGGCTACGCAATCGACTCGGAGAGATAACCAGTTGTTCACTCACAATAAGTTCATATCAATCATCGCTAATGACCTCCAGATTAGGTACCCGTTCAAAATGCCTACGGTTTAATGTGCAGACCGGAAGTTCGTGTCTCAAGGCTGTAGCAGCAATAAATAAATCGCGTGTGCCAATTTGCAGATTTCTCTTCCTCAACTCGCGCCATATCTCTGCGGCTTTGCGAGAGGCTAATTCATCGAAGGGCAATATTGGCAGTGGGCTTACCAGGCTTTCCACATCTTGCTTCTTGGCAGGATCGGTAGCGCCAATAAATAGCTCATAGACTGTGATAGATGAGATCACCAAAGAACCCTTAGCCTGCTTTCTGATTTGTTGAAGCAGGGTATTGGACTTGTCTTTTTTTCGCAAAAACTGAATAAAAACAGAGCTGTCTATCACCATGATTCTGGTTGCCACTGGTTTAGCTGTTCTCCCGCCTCTTCGATCGGCCTGACATCTTCGGCTGACCACACAGAAATGGTATCCCAAACGGCATAAGGATCGCCGGACGGTTCAATCGCTTGAGGCTTTTCTTTTTGCCATAAAAAATCCAAAAACTCCAAGAGTAGCCGCTGAGATTCTGCGGGTAAAGCCTGAAATTTGAGCAACAGTTCATTCATAGCTATCCAAATTGCTGTGATCATACGGGCTGCTAAGGCTAATATACGGAATGTTTGTAGCACCATTGGCATTCTGACAGCTACGCGGTCTGACCTCTGCCAACGCAGTGATCTGACTTCTACTCTTCCATCTTCGCCTTGATCTCCTCCAGCTTCTCATTGGTGATCTTGGCCTTGACGATGCGCATCACCTCGAAGGTGCGGTTCCCACGGCCCTGGGCGCGGAGGTTGACCTCGCGCAGGAAACCCAGGCCGACGGCAGCGTTGAGGTACTGCTCCAGGCGGTCGAGCAGCTTGACGCGGTCGTCGGTTTCGGCGAAGAAGACCTCGATGCGCTCTTTGAGTTCCTCGTCGCTGAGGTAGAGGCGGCGGCTGTCGGTGTTGGCCACGTCGAATTCTTCCAGCGCCTCGCGCAGCAGCACCAGCAGCAGGGTGACTTCGTAGCTGAGGGGCATGCGCCGGGTGAGCCGCGGCAAAGGATGCGGCTGCCCGTCGAGTTCGTCGGGTTGGGTGAGAAAGGCAAAGCCCTCCTGTTCATTGAGCAACAGCTCCACCCCGATGCTAGCAAAGTAGCGCCGAATCTGCGCCTGATAGCTGATGAGCAGCTCCCAAGTGCGGCGCTCGTCGTCGTAAACTACGCCTTGCAGCAGGCGCACCAGGAGGGGGGCGTAGGGCGGGAGGGTATGTTCTTCGGTGGACAAGGTCGTCAGGGTAATTTAGGTGATCCGGGTGATCTAGGTGGTCTGGGTGATCTGGGTGATCTGGGTGGTCTAAGGTAGTCGAGGTGAGCCATCGCTCAAAGTCTCAAAGTCTCAACCTCTCAAAATCTCACAATCTCACAATCTCACAATCTCAACCGAAGGTACGCGAGATTGGGGGGAGAGGCAAGGGGACAGCCTATGGAAAGACATTGCGTAGGAACATGACGCGAGCGGACAACATCAACCGCTCATCGTTATCCTTGGCTGATGAACTCCCGAAAGTTATCTCTACTGATCACAAACCCTTCTGCTTGGTACGTTTCAAAAAACGTCTTCGAAAGCTTCGCTTTCTTTTTGGGGTTCCACTTGAATTCGTAGGCGGACAGCGTTAACCCTCTTTGCTCAATGTAGTCGATTTCTTGCTGCTGACTGGTTCTCCAAAAGTAAGATTTGGCCAGGGTGTACTGGTAGCGATTCAGCTTGATCCGTTCAGAGACCAGGAAGTTTTCCCATAGCTGTCCAATGTCTCCTCGCAGGGTCAAATTGCCAAGGGCGCCAATGATGGTGTTGCGTACGCCGTTGTCATAGAAGTAGATTTTTCGCCCTTTTTTTATTTCGTTGCGGACATTGCGGCTGAAGCTCGGCAGCCTAAACAAGACGTATCCCTGCTCCAAAATCGTGATGTATCTCTCGATGGTGTTCCGGTCTACGCCTATGGTTCGACTCAACTCGTTGTAGTTCACCTCACTGCCGATTTGTAAGGCCAGGGCCTGCACCAGTTTTTCCAACACCTGTGGCTTTCTGAGGCCCTCGTAAGATAACACGTCCTTGTACAAATAGCTGCTTACCAGATTCTGAAGCACTTCGACCTCTTCACCTGGGTTT
>CAYVAP010000155.1:7174-8635 GCA_964449365.1 uncultured Bacteroidia bacterium | reverse complement strand
TGCTATTCGCTGCGCGAAAAATTTGGGAGCCTCGCTGGGCTCAAGGTAGCCATCGTGGGCGACATCACCCACAGCCGGGTGGCCCTCTCCAACATCTTTGCCCTTCATCTGCTGGGGGCCAAGGTGCGCGTCTGTGGGCCGCCGACCCTGATCCCCCCCCACATCGAGAGCCTGGGCGTCGAGGTCAGCTACGACCTGGCCGACACCCTGCGCTGGGCCGATGCAGCCAACATGCTGCGCATCCAGCTAGAGCGGCAAGACATCCGCTATTTTCCCAGCCTGCGCGAATACTCCATGCGCTATGGCCTGGATCTGCCCCTTCTCCAGTCCCTCGACAAAAAGCTGGTGATCATGCACCCCGGCCCCATCAATCGCGGGGTAGAGATCACCAGTGAAGTGGCGGACTCGCCGCAGTCGATCATTCTCGATCAGGTGGAAAATGGCGTCGCAGTGCGCATGGCTGTCCTGTTTTTGCTGGCGCAGATGAGAGGGGAAAATTAACCATTTGCCATTCGGCATGCCTGCCCATCCTGCGAGCATGGTTTGATCACCTGAGGCAGCGGCTGGGGAGCAAAGCAGCCCCCCATTCATCTCATGGGTCCCTATTTCCGATAGGCCATCTCACTCTTCAGGGGTCGGCCCCTCTGGCGCATCTGTTTCATTTTGCCACAGATAAATGCCCTGCTTGGCAGCAAGGGCTTTCCAGCGGCGCTCTTCGTTTTGGCGAAAGGAGCTGGGATAGAGCACATTTTTGGGAATGATGCGCAGCAAAATGGGCAAGGTGATCGACCCCAGCGGCAGCATGAAGATGGTGAAGGCCGGAATGGCCCGCAGAATGTCGAGCAATTGCTCGCGCACCTTTTCCCATTCTTCGGGCGAAAGCTCGCGCTGCGTCGATTGGCGCAGCAGCCAGACCAGCTCGCGACTCTCGGCGATCTCTTGGACGATCATGCGCTGGTTGCGGCGCACCAGCAGGCGCAAGCGCTGGATCAGTTGCTCCGATACGATGCGGTAGTTTTGCTTGATATGGAGGTAATGCACCTCGCGCCAGTGCGTCATCACAAAGCTGGTTACCGCCTCGGTGCTGCGGATCAGCTCGGACTCGTCTAAGCCCAGAGCCTGGGTCAGATCCCGCAAAAACTGCTCTTCAGCCGGGCTGATCTGTCGATTGGCCCAACTGGTGAGGATGGCTAGCTCCAGAAAATATTTCTTGATCAGCCAAGCAGGGAAGAGGTCGAAAGCCAGATCCTTGAGGTCCACGCCCTCGCGGATGAAGCCCATGGCCTGCTTCTTTTGCGGAGCGGGCAAATGAGCCGAGGCCAAAAAGTGCTGGTATAGCGTTTGCTCTTCGGGCGAAACGGAACCATCGGCGTGGGCGGCTGCCGCGATGATGCGCAGCACCTTGATGCGCAGGTCGAGCTATAGCTGCTTGAGCGAATGGGTGGTGATCAACTGCCGATC
>CAYVAP010000155.1:0-7164 GCA_964449365.1 uncultured Bacteroidia bacterium | reverse complement strand
AAGAGCAGCGTGTTGTGAAAGAAGCTGTTCCGGAAATTGCGTCAGTCGTAGCTAAAGCTGATACTGCGGTCGAGGATATACTCCACCTGATCGACCAGATGTTTCCTGCGGCCAATGCGCCCCGATTGGGAGGGGTGATATCGAGCCGCGTCGAGGTGATAGCTGCGCAGTTGCTCGACCAGGGATTCGCTGCGATCGCGCAGCCGACCGCTTTCGCGATAGGCGTAGTACAGTCCCGCGCCCAGATAGCCCTCGGCCAGCAGGATCTTGATTTTTTCTTTTTCGCCCCACTCCTGTGCCTGCGGATGTGGCTCGTGGATGAATCGCACCGGGTAGCCGTACATCAGTCCCGTAGGCTGAATCAAGCGATATAGGTACTGATGGCTGCTCTCGGCCTCTTCGGCTAGCCGCATGAAAGATGCTTCAGCCCCCTCACGCAAGCGTCGCTCGTGATAATGAAGAAACATGCGTAGCCAACCTTTTTCGCTCGGATTCACCGGAGGAGAATTTCTGAGTGCGGAGTCTAGGGGTCAATGTGGACGTAGGGCCATAGAGCTACCATGCACCCCACAGCGTACGTACGGATAACGAAGCAAAGCCCTCCCACGTGGTACCATTGGTACATACATTTTTACCACCCAACATACGACCAATCTCTCCCAAGCACAAAAATCCCGGCGGAAAAACCGCCGGGATTCAGAAGCATCCATATTTAGATAAAGCCAACAGGCCCTGTTGCTTTACATTCAAGATCCGTGATCGACTATTTGTCGCTGAAAGTGCTACTAATCAAGACTTTGTACGAATTTCGAATGGTCACTCACCTCATTCCATAGGCTCTAGGCGAGGCTGTTGACGTATTTGGCGAGTTTGCTCTTGAGGTGTGCAGCGGTATTCTTGTGGATGATGCGGCTCTTGGCCACCTTATCGATGGTAGCCGATACTTTGGGCAACATCTCTTCAGCCTCCTTCTTATCGGTCGTAGCCCGCAGACGCTTGATGTAGGTCCGCATGGTCGTTTTCTTGTAGCGGTTTTGCAGGCGGCGCTTAGCGGCTTGGCGCATGCGCTTTTTGGCTGACTTATGATTGGCCATAAAGGGGAATCCGTTAATGCTTCTTGCTAAAATTTTGGAGGAGCAAAGATAAGCGTTTTCTCCCCAAAGGCAAATCACCTGGAGAATTTCTTCTCTGTGCGAATGGAGTATGAGGGCCATAAGGAGAATAAAGGCACCGCGCCTATGCCTCTCTTATTCCGCTTAGACAGGATTTCAGGATGCGTAGGATCATAAACACCTGAAAGCTACCTTGTTATACTACGTGGCGTAAGGATTGTAGAGTGGTAAGACACTATCACTTATTGATAACAAGGCCATTCAATAAATCAACCACTCTACCATTCAACTACTTTGAAGTATAATCTTGTCCCATCTTGTCCAAAAACGAACGCGCCAAAGGCTCATGTCCAGTAGGATGCCTATTTCTACTTTACCAGGCACAAATTACTGATAATCAATGACTCGCAGGTCTTAAAGTAGAACTAAGGGGTCAGAGTTGAACCCCCTGCCCTCAATCAAGCTTTTTTCGCAAGCGTTGCCACCATGAGCCTTCTTGGGGGCGCAGGGGCTGCACGTCGAGGTCAAAGGCCCGGTTGTAGTCCTCCACGATTTGCGGCATCCAGTGATCGATGGGGGTCTCCATCAGGTCTTTTTCCTTGGCTATGCGCTCAATGACAAACTGCATGAAGTCGTAGGGCTGTGGATGCGAAAAGATGGGCGTGGCAATGGGCGTCCAGTTTTTCAGCTCGGGAAAATGGCGCGTCAGCTCCTCTTTGATGCGCTTGAAGCCCAAAGGCGGCAGCGCTACCACCTCTGTGTCCGGCCAAGAACCATCGACGCCCCCTTCACCCCGCGGGCGCTCGGTGGCAAAGAGCATCCCCAGGCGTGGCGAGAGCCAAATGGGCTGTAGGGCTTCGAAAAAGGCTGGGTCAAAGCACGAGGGAGTGGCCACGCGGTCGAGGTGATCGAGCAGCAACACTGGCGGCACGTCCTGCTGCCGCCAAATGGGCAGCACTTCCCCCCAGCTATTGGCGTTGGCGTCGGTAGCCTCCGGCCAGATATGCTCGGGTCGTAGCTCCGGATCGGCCAGATCGAGGTAAAGGGCCTGAGGTAGGGCCCCCGCGAGGTCTTTCATCAGGCGGGTGCTACCCTGCCCACGTGGAGCGGTGAGGTTGAATACTTGGCCGTTTTGCAGCCGCTCGGCCAGGCGACGAGTAAACACAGGACGAAAAGCAGTCATGAGCTGGGAAGTTGGTCATTCAGAAGGAGCACAGCCGCTTCGCGCGGCCCAAGTCAAATTAGAATTTAACTTACCAACCTCCTCATCCCCTGCGCTGTTCACATCCAGCCCTGCCGGGAAAGCCGATCGCAGCAAACTCCGACTGCGTTGCGTAACTTGCCACTCGATCAAGTCCAAACTTCAGGTGCCCAATTTCTCATGCCTCCTCCCATGACTGCTCACAAACATCTCTCTCTCCCTGCACTGCTCAAACTGCTGTCTCAGTGGCGGGCTACCGGGCAGCGCATCGTCTTCACCAATGGCTGCTTCGACCTGATGCATCCCGGCCATGTCGCGTACCTGGAAGCCGCCCGGGCCCAAGGCGAGCGCCTGGTGATCGGCCTCAACAGCGACCGCTCGGTGCGGGCCCTCAAAGGCAAAACCCGCCCCATTTTACCCGAAGCTGCCCGGGCTCGCTTGCTCGCTGCCCTCGCAGCCGTCGATGCAGTGGTGATTTTCGACGAAGACACTCCCGCTGCCCTCATCGAGCAAGTGCGCCCCGACGTGCTGGCCAAAGGCGCTGACTACCAGATCCACGAAGTCGTAGGCGCAGACTTTGTGCAGAGCTGCGGCGGGCGGGTAGCCCTGATCGAATTTGTGGAGGGGTACTCGACCTCAGGCATCGTACAGCGCATCCGAGGGGAGCTGTGAGGGAAATAAGGGTATAAGGTGGTCAGGTACAGCATGTATACTATGTGGCGTAAGGATTGTAGCGTTTTAAGACACGATAACTTATTGATAACAAGGCCATTCAATCAATCAACCACTCTACCATTCAACCACTTTGAAGTATCCCTTCCGTTCCTCTTGGCTCACTCAGTGGCCGCTCAAGCGGCTATCTGTACTTTCAACTGCGAACTGCGAACGTTCCCCACTAAGCCCCCTCTCTGCTCAAGCCCTCGCCTGCTCTCCGTGCCAGCGCAGAATGGCTTCGGCGATTTTTTCCTTCTTGATGGGCTTGCTGATGTAGTCGTCCATGCCCGCTGCGAGGCAGCGCTCCCGGTCGCCCTGCATCGCATTGGCCGTCATCGCGATGATCACCGGCCTCGCCGGCGGGTGAGGGTATCGCTGGCGCAGCTCCTGCGTGGCGGTGATGCCATCCATCTCCGGCATTTGCATGTCCATGAAGACCAGGTCATAGCGGCGCAGTGCCAGCGCCTTGATGGCTTCGAGGCCATTGGCGGCGATGTCGGCCTCATAGCCCAGCTTGCTGAGCATGCGCAGGGCTACCTTCTGGTTGATGAGGTTGTCTTCGACCAACAGGATGCTCAGCCCTGGCATCGACCGAGTGGCAAGGGCTTCTTGATCGAAAGGAGGAACCGCAGAGCGCCCATCGTGGCCCGAGGGCTGCGGCCCAAGCTGATCGGAGGGCTCAAGCTGGGTTGATGCTGAGGCTTGAGTGAGCAGAGTGAAGGTAAAGGTAGAGCCTTTTCCCACTTCACTTTCTACGGTAATCTCCCCTCCCATCAGCTCGACCAAGCGCCGGGAGATCACCAGGCCCAGGCCGGTGCCTCCATATTTGCGGGTGGTAGAGGCATCGCCCTGCGAAAAAGGCTGAAACAGACGCTCGATCTGAGTGGCAGAGATCCCGATGCCCGTATCTTGGATGCAAAACTCCAACTTCAAGTCATCGCCTTTTTGCCACAGTCGCCGCAGGCGGATCAAGACCTCCCCTTGCTCCGTAAATTTGATGGCATTATTGATCAGGTTGACCAAGACCTGGTTGAGCCGAGCCGGATCGCCGATAATGACCGGAGGAACCCCCGCCTCGATTTCATGATGCAACCCGATGTGGTGCGCCTGCGCTTGGCCAGCGAGCAAGTCCAGGACGTCTGCGATGGCGCTGCGTACCTGAAACGGCTGCGCTTCCAGCGCCATGTGCCCGGCGTCGATTTTGGAAAAATCGAGGATATCATTGATGATGGTCAGCAGGTTGTCGCCGCTGAGCCGGATGGTTTTTACGTAGTCGCGCTGCTCTTCGTTGAGATCGGTTTCGAGCAGCAGCCCGGTCATGCCGATCACCGCGTTCATGGGGGTGCGAATTTCGTGGCTCATGGTAGCCAGAAAGTCGGCTTTGGCCTGGGCTACCCGCTCGGCCTCCTCTTTGGCCTGGCGCAGGGCTTGCTCGGCCTCTTTGCGGGCAGTGATTTCGGTCTCCACCGCGATAAAGCGAACCACGTGCCCCGCCTCGTCAAAAATGGGATTGATGTTGAGCGCCACCCAATAGGGAGAGCCATCTTTGCGATAGTTGAGCAACTCGGCGGAGGCAGACTTGCCTTGCCGCAACTGTAGGTCCACTTTGCGGCTTTCCTGCTGATCGGTGGCCGGGCCTTGCATGATCGCGCCGGCTTTGAGGCCCACTACCTCAGCCGGATCATAGCCCGTCAGCCGGGCATATCCTTCATTGACCCACTCGATGACCTGATCTGCGTTGGTGATTACCACTGCCGCTTCGGTTTGCTCAGCCACCAGGGAGAGCGTTCGTAGCTTTTGCTGGGTCTCTTTGCGCCGGGTGATGTCCGAAAAGGTAACCACAAACCCATCGCCAAGCTTGGCTACACTGCTCTGAAACCAAGTAGCCGTGATTGCTTCGTGGTCGTAAAAATGCTCGAACTCGGTAGGTAGCCCCGTTTCTACCACGTGGCAATAGCGCTGAAAAAGGCCCTCGGCAAGATGGCCGGGCATCAGATCCAGCAGGCGGCTGCCGATCAGAGCGGCCTCGCTTTGGTGGATAAGGCTCAGGGCGGCCTCATTGGCCAGCATCCATTCAAAATCTACGATGTCGCGGACCTGGTTGCGTACGGCCCGAAAGGCCATGATGCCGCTGAGGGAGCTGTCCAGGATACTGCGCAGGGATGCCTGCAACTCTCGCCGCTCGGTGATATCGGTGTGCAGCCCCATAAAGCCTACCAACTGCCCCGCTTCGTCCCAAATGGGATTGGCTTTCAAGTCGATGAGCAAGGAGGTACCCACTTGAGGGTATAGGATGACCTCTTCGCGAAAGGCTCGGCCCGCTTGCATCAAGGCTTGCAGGTGCTTGGCCATTTTTTCTGGCTCCGCGTAGAGATTGGGAATGCCCAGCTGGTTGAGCGCTGCGGGGGTATATCCCGTCAGGCGTCGAAACGCCGGGTTGAGAAAGACCACCTCACCCTGCGGATTGGCGATGCCGATGGCTTCGCTGGTGCCTTCGATGGCCTGGCGAAATTTGATCAGCTCAGCCGCGTTGGCTTTGAACTCGGTGATATCGCGGGCAAAGTTGGCCAGGCCCACTACTTCATCGTCGGCCCATATGGGGTTGAAGGTGATGCTGAGCCAGCGAAAAACCTCTCCGATTTTGAGGCGGGCCTCGAGGTTGATGGTTTGGCCTTGTAGGGCTTGTTCGTAATAGAGACCGAAACGCGCATGCGATCCCTCGTAGACGTACTCAGAAGGGGGGGCCATGCCTTTGGCTGGTTTGAAGCCGAAAATTTGCTCCATGGTATGGGCAAAGGCCTGGTTGAAGGTCATCAGGCGGTATTCACGATCCAACGACCAGATCATATCCTGGCTGCTTTCCTGAACGGCTTGCAGGGTCTGCTGGCTGGCTGCCGCTTGCTGTTTTTGCTCCTTGAGGTCTTCGAAGGCTTGGATACGCTGCAAGCCCACCATGGCATTGGCCAGGGAAATGAGCAGAACCACGAGGCTGGCCAAGATACTCCACAGCAGGGGCTGGTCGCCAAACGCGATCCCGGCCAACCAACTGAGGTTGACCAGAGCAAAGTAGCCCCACACCTGAACCCGTCGATTGAGCACCAGAAAAAAATACTGCACGATCAGCAGCTCGGTGATCAGCAAGGCTGGCGAAAAATCGGCCTGATAATTGGCGTAGGCACTCTGAAGCGTCATCAGCACCATGGTCAGGCCAAAGGCAATGTTCAGCTTGGCCTGAGGCAGCCACCGCGTAAACGAAGCCCCCCAAAGGCCGAGGATGAACAGCCCCACCACCCAGCGATCCCACAAGGGTGCATCTATCCCGGTGGCATCACGAAACAAGTAGCTAAACAAAATGGTGCTCAAGCCTCCCCAAAAAAACAGCGCCCTTGCCAGTTTTCGGCTAACGTCTACGGATAGAAGATTCAGGTATTTTTTCATCGATTTTGCCCTTGCCGTCGTGGAGAGATGGTCAGTGTGCAGGTTTCTCGCTGCCGCCCTGTGTCGCATGATAGAAGTGATCGAAATGTAGAGCCATTTCTTCCAAGTTATGCACCCAATCTGATGAAATTCTTACGGGCATTGGACTGGAGATTTCGAAGCATGCGCCCCGTTATCCCCCACCGCCCATGTGCCGTTCCTGCCCTCTCAATCGCTATTTTTTCCCTTCCTCCCTCCCATGTCTGATCCTCTTGGCAGAAGCCGGTCAAGTAGGCACGATGTTTGACCATTTGTCCAAAAGGTCAACCAATCGCCTTAGCAAATATGATACGTTCTCTGCGATGGATGCTGACCTTGCTCTCCCTCGTCCTGCTTCTTAGCTGTGCCTCGGAAGACGTGGGACAAGGTCCCCCTTACCAAGAAGTCCCCCTGCGGATCACTTATCGCGATTGGCAGCAGCAGGAGGGTGATTGCGGCGTAGGCGGCAGCCAAACCTGCGCAACGGTACGCTTGCGCTATCCTACGGCGCGAGGAGGCTCCCCGGTCTTGTGCGAAAGCCTCAATGCCTACGTTCACAGCTACCTGCTCCAGGCCTTTGAGGGCATCATGCCCGACCGACCTGCCCAGACGTCGATCGACTCGGTGATCCAGGCTTTTTTCGATGACTATCATCGCCATCAGGCGTTCTTTTCCGACACG
>CAYVAP010000154.1:0-8644 GCA_964449365.1 uncultured Bacteroidia bacterium | reverse complement strand
GTACTGGCAGGTATACCTGCACAATATGGCGGTAGCCGCCGAGCACATACTGGTCAACCTGCTGGGCCGGGTACGTACCCTGATCGCAGCGGGCGAGGAGGTATTTCTGGCCGACAATCTGGGCTTCTTTTTTCGGCATCGCATCTGTGCCGACAACCTCAGCGATGAGGTGCTCGACCGATTCGTTGGCCTGGATGACAACGACATCGAGTTTGCCATCAAGCAATGGCAACACTCGTCCGACCCGGTGCTAGCCGATCTGTCGCAGCGCTACCTGAGTCGTCGCCTGCTCAAGATTCGCTTGCAAAATCAGCCCTTTGATCCCGACCACGTGGCCGAGTTGCGACAGAAGTGGGCCCAAAAGCAGCATCTGAGCGAAGAAGCGGCCAGCAACTACGTGTTTAGTGGGCAGGTGCGCAACCAAGCCTACATGGAAAACAGCAGCGAACCCATTATGATCTGGTTCAAGCACGGCGCGCTCAAAGACCTCTCCGAAGCCACCGACATGCCCAACATTCACGCCCTGGCCTCGCCCGTGGTCAAGCACTACCTTTGCGCCCCAGAAGAGATGATGGGATAGGCAACGGCGTAGCCGCCGCTCTGCCATGGGATTCTCCTCGCCTGTATGAAAGTAAGTATAGCCGCCTGCGCGGCCACTGAGTGAGCCAATATGAACGGTAGGTAAATGCTGTACCTGATCACCTTATACCCTTACATCCTTATACCCTTACACTCCTGACCGTTTTTCCCTCTCAGTTGCTGCGCCAGCGGCCAAATGGTCTCACCTTGCTTGAGCCTGCTTGATCTGATTCACCACTTGGCGCTGATCATCGTTGAGGGCCTCCTCATCAATCTCCAGGTCGCGGATGATCTCCGCCAGGGTGTTGATCTTGCCTTCGAGGGGGTGAAACTTGTTGATGATGATCATTTTGCGCTCCCTTACCACGCAGTAGCCGCCTTGAAAGCTGCCTTTTTCGTAGCGCACACGATAGTCCTGGGTCTTGAGGATGTCCTGAAGCTTTTGTTGGGTGTGTTTGGTCATCTTCATGCCAGCAAGATAGGAAGGTTTTCGGGGGTGGGGAATACCTTTTGCCAAAGCAGGCTATCAATTTCCGCGCTGGGTAGTTATATTTAAAATCAATCAATCGGTTATTCGCCGACTCACCTCCTGAACGCATTCACCTGAATCTCTACCCCATGTATCGACTTGGCTTGGCCCTACTCATGGCCTCGCTGTGGCAAGTGCTTTCTGCTCAGCAGCCTTCCGTTTGGTGGCCGAAAACCCTCGACAATTTGCAGCAAGCAGGCCTCTCGCCTGCCGATCTGGCTGAATTGGAACTCACCGACCAATACACCTCTGCCCACAACGGCGTTACGCACCTGTACCTCCGTCAGCGGTACCAAGGCCTTGTCTTGCGTGGAAGCCAGGCCAGTGCCCATTATGCGGCAGATGGTCGGTTGCTGCGTTTGCACCATCAGTTGCAAGCCAAGCTAGCGGCTCGTTGCCCTGGCTCTACCCCCACGCTCAGTCCCGCCGCTGCTTTGTGGCAGAGCATGGTTCACCTCGGGCAATGGGAGCAGGCCCTCCCCCTCCAACTGAGCCAGCCTCAAGGGGCAGAGCAGGCCTGTACGTTTGCTGGAAGTAGCCTTTCCAGCGAAGATATTCCCGTTCACCTGAGCTATTTTCCCACCCCTGGGGGTGAGATTCGCCTGGCTTGGCAACTGCGCATCTATCCGCCCGATCATCAGCATTGGTGGACCCTGTGGGTCGATGCCGAGGATGGCAGCGTCCTGGCTAAAACGGATTGGGTGCTCAGTTGCGCGCCTGAAGCCATCTCGGTGGCGCAGGGGTGTACGCCCGAGCCAGGCAGAGCGCATGAGCACGTGGCCATGCGCACCCCCGCAGATGGCAGCCAATACCGCGTGTTTGCCGAGCCAGTCGAGAGCCCCATTCATGGCTATCAGTCGTTGGTGCTCACCCCCGCCGACAGCCTGGCCTCGCCCTTTGGTTGGCACGACCTCGACGGGCAGGCCGGGGCCGAATACACCTACCTGCGCGGCAACAATGTCTGGGCCCGCTCTGATCGCGCCGGCACCAACGACCCCAACGGCTACAGTCCAGACGGTGGCTTGGGCCTCGATTTTGATTTTCCGTTTGATTCGACCGAGTCCATCACGGGGCTACCCAATCAAAAGGCTGCTCTCACCAATCTCTTTTATTGGAACAACCTGATGCACGACGTTTGGTACCACAAGGGGTTTACCGAGGTCGCCGGAAATTTCCAAGCCAATAACTATGGCCGTGGCGGGCTGGGGGGCGACTTCGTGATCGCTGAGGCCCAGGATGGCATCGGAAACAACAATGCCAACTTTGCTACCCCACCCGATGGCTTTAGTGGTAGGATGCAGATGTTTTTGTGGAATCAAGTGCTCAAAGAGGGACTGACCATCGACGGTAGCTCGCCCGCCGCAGGCAGCTACGATGTCGCGCCTTTCACCCTGGCTGCCCCTTTGCCAGATAGCCCGTTGACGGGGCCGATTGTCTTGATTCAAGATTCTGGTGGCATCTCCGAAGGGTGTGCGCCCCCCCTCAACGCCGACGAGGTCGCGGGCAGCTTGGTGCTCATTGATCGGGGCGATTGTGACTTCGACGCCAAGGCCCTCACGGCCCAAGTCTCCGGAGCCATCGGGGTGCTGCTGGTCAACAATGTGTCTGGTCCCATCTTTGGGGTCGGCACCCGCAATGAAGAGATCGAAATCCCCATGGTGATGATCAGTCAGGCCGATGGAAACCTCATCAAAGCTTCTCTGAGCCAGGGGCTCACAGGCTCGCTGGTCGATAGCAAACTCGTCGGAGGTTATGACAGCGATCTCGACAATGGGGTGATTGTTCACGAATATGCACACGGCATCTCTATCCGCCTGACGGGGGGGCCATCCACCAATTGCCTCTTTGGCGAGGAGCAAGCCGGTGAGGGCTGGAGCGATTGGTTTGCCTTAGTCATGACCCACCGACCCGGCGATCAGGGCAGCGATGCGCGGGGCATTGGTACCTACGTACGAGGACAAACGACCAGTGGATCGGGCATCCGGCGCTATCCCTACACCACCGACATGAGCCTCAACCCTGCTACCTACGACGACATCAAGCTGCCTTCGGTCTCGGTGCCGCACGGTGTGGGCTCGGTGATGGGTACCATGCTCTGGGACCTGTACTGGGCCTTGATCGATCGCTATGGCTATGATCCAGATTTGATCGGCGGGGTAGGGGGCAACCACGTGGCCATGCAGTTGGTGATGGATGGGCTGACGCTGCAACCCTGTAGTCCCGGTTTTGTGGATGTGCGCGACGCCATTTTGCTTGCAGATGAAATTAACTATGGGGGGGCCAATCGCTGCCTGATCTGGGAGACCTTCGCACGGCGCGGCTTGGGATACAGCGCTGATCAGGGCAGCTCGGCCAGTCGCGCCGACAACAGTGAAGCCTTTGACCTGCCCCCACTTTGCCAGAATATCCTTTTTCTGAGTAAAGAAACATCAAACACTTTCGTGCGCCCGGGGGATACCTTGCGCTATCGCTTTGTGCTCTCCAATCGTAGCGGACAACTCCTGAGCGGCCTGCGCATCCAAGACACCTTGCCCACCCCCTTGTCCTACCAAGCAGCTACCAGCGCGTGTATGGCCAGCCTCGAGGGGCGGGTGGTCAGCCTCGAGCCGGGCTTCATACCCGATCAAGCTCAGGATACTTGCTTTTTGACGGTGCAAGTAGATCCCGCTGCTCCTGTGACCCGCTACCTGAGCCAAGATTCGCTCACGGGTGATCGGAGTGACTACGTGGTCAGCAGCGTGGTGGGCAGCGACGGCTGGACTTTCCAAGAGGGAGCCGGACGCAACGGCACGCCTGCGTATGTGGTGCCCAACCGTGGGGCCGAGAATGATCAGCGTCTGACCTTGCCACCGATGAGCATCGAGAGCAATACCGTTTTCGCTTTTTGGCACCAATACCACACCGAAGGAGGCTGGGATGGAGGTCTGGTCGAATATCGCCTGATCGACGACACGATTTGGCATGATATGGGGCCTTTCTTCGTCCACCGAGGCTACGATGCCGTGGTGGGGTTCAACAATCCGGCGGGGGCAAGGGCGAGCTTTGGCGGCAACAGCGGCGGATATCAACATACCTGGGCCGACCTCAGCAGCCTGGCCGGGCGGGAAATCGAAGTACGCTTTCGCTTTGTCTCCGACGACAATACCTTCGCAGTCGGCTGGTACCTGGATGAATTTGGCCTGCTGGCCGCCGAGTCATTCCTCAATCGCGCATGCGTAACCGCTATCGAAGGAGATCGCTACTGCGCCGCTCAGCCGTTGCGGAGCTACGTGATCGGGGCAGACATGCTGACCCATGCTCCGGATGAAAAGGTCGCTAATCAGGGGCACATGCAGGTGTTTCCCAATCCAGCCAGTGAAGCCATTACCCTGCGGGTCGGAGGGGGGTCGTCTGACGAGTGGCAAATTCGGTTGGTAGACGCCCTAGGGCGGCAAATCTGGCAGCGTCACGCTGCGTGGGGATCCCAAGGGGAACTGACGTTTTCCGTCGAAAATCTACCTCCCGGTATCTACCTGCTGCACGTGCAGCAAGGTGGGCGGCATGCCATCCGCAGGGTACAGGTGAGGTGAAGCCATCCCCATTCACTCTGGCCTACACCGATAAGAAGGTGTCCGCATTTGCTTCAGCAAGGCACCTTTGAAGGGAAGTCTGACGATGAAGGTCGCTCTGACGGGGGGGCCTTCAACTCTTTTCAGATCTTCAGCAAGGAGAGGGGCCGAAAATTCTGAAAGGGTAAAATTCTTCTGATTATGCTGGAATCGGTTGCGCTACTCGCATCTGATTATCAGGGGATAAAGGCTCATGTTAGGTGAAAAGCCCCGCAAAAACCAGCCCTCGAAAACGGAATGGTCAGCAATTTTCAAATTTGGTTACGATCATTGGTTAGGTAATGCTCCAAACATAAGTTCGGCGATGCCAGAGCCAATGCGCTCCACGGGCTCAAGGCCGAGCTCCGTGAAGACATAGGTGCTTTCTGGCGCTACCGCGAACTTGAAGAAAGGCGTTTGGAGCAGGATCCGCGCTATGATCAGACGCAGCGCCCAGGATACGATGAGTTTGACGTTTATGGATTTGATGGTGAAAAGGTGAGAATGGGGATGGTTTCGGCTGAGAGCATCATGGCTCCTTCAACCTGAGGGCCAACCTACCAGACGGAAAACAGGGAATTCGTTACCTGCGTAATAGTCCACCGGGTGATTGCTGCGGAAGTGTAGTCGCAATGAATGCGCCTAGGCCGACTCGATAAATCTTATTCATGCCTTTTCGTCAATATTGCTACAAACTACGAAACCCGAATTTTTCACCCAAATCATTCACTCCCCTGGCTTGGTTTCTTGATGCAAGAGATGCTCGATCGCTCGATGAAAGCTATCGAAAGTAAAGCGAGCGCGCACCGCTTCGTAGTTGGCTTTGATCTCGGGGGTGGCGAGGTTGCCGATGCTGCCGAGGTGGCTGTGCTGTACGCTGCGCTGAGGGGTAAAGTGGCCCTGCTCGATGGCTTCACCTATTTGCCGATATGCATCGCGAAAGGGTACCCCACTCAGCACCAGGCGGTTGACTTCCTCCACGCTGAAGAGGTAATCGTAGATCGGCTCCTGCAAGATGTCTTGGCGCACCTGCATATGCCGCAGCATGTGGGTGCTGATGGCCAGACAATCCTGGCAGCGGTCGAGGGCGGGTAGCAGCACCTCTTTGAGCAACTGCATGTCGCGGTGGTAGCCGGAGGGAAGGTTGCTGCTGAGCGCCGCGAGCTCTGCGGGCAGCACTTGCAGGCGAGCCGTCTGGCCCCGGACCAACTCAAAGACATCGGGGTTTTTCTTATGGGGCATGATGCTAGAGCCCGTGGTGAGTTCGTCGGGAAAACTCACGAAGCCAAAATTTTGGCTCATGTAGAGACAAATGTCGCTGGCCAGTTTGTTGAGGGTGCCGCCGAGGGCCGAGAGGGCAAAGGCGATCACCTTTTCGCAGCGCCCGCGACTCATCTGGGCGTTGACTACATTGTGATGTAGGGTGCCGAAGCCCAGCAGGTGGGTGGTCTGCCGACGGTCAAGGGGAAAGGAAGAGCCGTAGCCTGCCGCCGAGCCGAGGGGGTTGCGATCGGCATTTTCCCAGGCGGCATGCAGCAAGAGCAGGTCCTCGGAGAGGTTTTCGGCAAAGGCCCCAAACCACAGCCCAAACGAGGAGGGCATGGCCACCTGCAAATGGGTATAGCCAGGCAATAGCACTTCCTTGTGTCGTTCGCTGAGAGCTTGAAGCACGGCGAAGAGCTCATCTACCCCTGCGACGATGCGCTCCAATTCGTGCTTGAAGAGCAACTTGAGATCGACTAGCACCTGATCGTTGCGTGAGCGCCCGCTGTGAATCTTTTTGCCCACGTCGCCGAGCTGACGGGTGAGCATCATTTCGATCTGCGAGTGGATGTCTTCTACCCCTGGCTCGATGGCGATTTGTCCTTGGTGGGCTTGTTGGTACAGCTCGATCAGGGCAGGACGAAGCTGAGCCCATTCATCGGCCGTGAGTAGATCTACCGCTTGCAGCATGGTAACATGGGCCAGGGTGCCCAGGATATCCCACGGGGCGAGGCGCAGGTCGAGCTCGCGGTCTTGCCCTACGGTGAAGCGTTCGATTTCGGCGGCGGGTGCGGTGCCTTTGTCCCAAAGTTTCATAGCAGTAAAATGAAGTCTTGAAGCTACACAGAATCTCCCAAGGAAGCACCTCTGAAGCCTCACTTATGTGAACGGGGCATAGAGGTTATGAGGGGAATAAGGTGGTCAGGCACAGCGTTTACCTTCCGCTTTGATTGGCTCACTCAGTGGCCGCCCAAGCGGCTACATTTACTTTCGATTACGAATTCCTGATTGCGAATTTCGAATGCGAAGCATTAGGTTGACTTTCCATTGCGTTTCAATCACGAATTGCGAATCACGCACGGTATGCACGATTGTGTTAGGGGCCCATTACCCTTCCGTAGCTAGGACCAGATACCCCCAGGGCGGCATGTTGCGCTCGATCTTGACCTCTACCGTTATGCTTTTGCCCATCATCACATCCTGATATCGGCCTTGCATGCCCGGGGTGGGCACCAAGACTTTTTGAGGCTGATCGCTCAGATTGAGCACCACGATCACGCGGTCGCCGTTTTTTTCGCGGGTATAGGCCAGGATGGCCTCATCGTTTGCGGTGGTCAAGCGCTGAGCTCGCGCGCCCATTTGGCCGTTCCAGAGGGCCTCGTGATCATGCTTGAGGGTCAGTAGCCGGGTGTAAAAGGGCTGACGGGGTACATCCTGCCAATCGATGGTGTCTTTTTCGAAGAAAGCTAGGCGGCGATCCAAGCCTGCCTCCTGACCGCTGTAGATCAGAGGCATCCCGTCGAAGGTGAACGCCAGCACCGCCAAGGCATCGGCGGCATCGCCCATGCGCGCTGGTACCGGACCTGCCCAGGCATTTTCGTCGTGGTTGGTGATGAAATGCATGTGGTAGCCGTGCTTGACTTGGCCTCGATCCTCTTGGTACCAGGCCATCAGGTCGTTGGCCGTTACCTGACGGGTGGTGTCTTTCTTGGCATATACCGAATCGGGCAGGCTAGATTCATGGATGGCCAGGTCGTTTATCAGGTGATGAAATGACCAGGCGTAGTCCATCGCAAACCATTGCTCGTTGAGCAAGGTGTCATCTTCGGCTTCGGCCAGCAAGAAGAGGTCCGGGCGGGTTTTGCGCAGCGAATCGCTGCATTGGGCCCAAAAATCATAGGGTACGCCGTGGGCCACGTCCATGCGGTAGCCGTCGATGCCCACCTCTTGCAGCCACCAACGAAGCTCTGAGATCATTTCGAGCCGCATGTCGGGGTTGTCATAATTGAGGTCGGCGACATCGGTCCAGTTCCATGGTTCCCCCGCTTCGTAGTTGATCGGGTCGGTGATCTTGCCGTTTTGGCCTTTGGTGTACCAATCGGGATGCTCTTTGATCCAGGGGTGATCCCACCCGGTGTGATTGGGTACCCAGTCGAGGATGACATACATACCCAGCTCGTGAGCTTTTTGTACCACTTTCCGAAAGGTAGCCATGTCGCCCAGCTTAGGGTTGGTGGCGGTGTAATCGGCCACGGCGTAGGGACTACCTAGGCTACCTTTGCGCTTCTCTTCGCTGATAGGAAAGATGGGCATGAACCAAAGGATGTCTACCCCCATCTCATCGAGGCGGGGGAGATGCTCAGCAAAGGCCGCGAAAGTTCCTTCGGGGGTGTACTGTCGCACGTTTACCTCATAGATGTTGGCGCTTTTGGCCCACATAGGCGAAGCACCATAGGTAGCAGCCTGCGCGGACTGCTCCATCTGTGCATTTTTCGCCTCATTTTGCTTTTCGGGCAAACAGGCGGTGGTAGCCCAGGCCAGCAGGCCGAGCAAGAGCAGACTGAAACGTGAACGGATGGATGTCATAGCAGTGGTGGTTATGAAGTGATCGATTATGATCCCAAGCTACCAATCTGCGTGCGACCTCCCAAGTTTGCTGCCCTCATTTTGTGGCTCACCTATATGA
>CAYVAP010000153.1:0-8647 GCA_964449365.1 uncultured Bacteroidia bacterium | reverse complement strand
AAAATAACCTCCCTTTCTCCATTTTAGGCAAAGAAATACAACAGCCTGGTTATCAAATTTTTACTTTGCGCCTTTGCGTGAAACAAAAAGGGGAAGTTATTCTTTGAGCCTCCCTAAGGTGAGAACTGTTTAGCGGTGATGGGCGGCTTCTGATAACTTGTGCACGACTTTCCACGTCGCGCCTCTTCGTATGCTAATAAACCCGCTCTTTTTCCTCCAGGTCATCAAGCGGGACGGTGTTTGCTACCTCACGAGGCACCTGCCCGTAGAGGTTGTAAATGCCTGAAACCAGTACGCCAAAGCCGATGGCTCCCACCAGCATGAGCTGATTGGTGATATGATCTGCCGAAAAGGACAGCCGGATCAGTACCGTGGAAATGATAAAGCCCGAGTTGCGCATGATCTGGCTAAAATGCTGACTGTAAAGCAGCGACAAAATTAAGATGAACACATCCACGTAGATCAGCACCACGAAAAATTCGCTGTAAAAGATCTTATTCACGTCGCCTAGCTCGTCGATCGCGCCGAATTGATAGAGATACACCTCGCGGCCCCATCTACCCAAGCTGTAAAAGGACAAACCCACCAGCACCACCAACAAGATCACCGAGAAAAGCTGCTTGATGCGAATGAATTGAACCACGTCGGGAGATCGCTCCTGCCGGGGGCGCTTGAGGCTGAGTCGATAAAAGAGAAAGATCAACACGAAGATGATCAGCACCGAGATCATGTCCAGCAGCAAGTCAAAGTTGTGGCTACCCACTTTGAACCAGGATTCTCCGAACTCGAGCTGCGCGATATCTTTGAAAATCCGCCGCAGAATGATCAGCGCCACGATCTCATATTGCTTACCGATCGAGGTGGTGAAGGATTCGGGCAGGTGGTAAACGAACATGTAGACCTCGTAAACCAAGATAAAGGAAAACGGCGTGTACAGGGCCGCGATGGGATCCGTGCCCAATTGATCAGCAAGACGCGGCGGCAGCAGCTCTAAGAAAGATAGCATGATCAGTCCCCCGTGGACCAGCAGTCCACCCGCCGCCAGGATGATGATGATGCGCTCTAGCCGATGCTGAAATCGATTAGCAAATAAGGTACTGTGAACTCGGTGTACTTGTCGACCAAGCATGAAGATGAATCAAGTTTGAAAAAGAAACAGACTCTGACGGGCGATGGGCGTATATGCGATAAAGATACAACTTTAAATGGAAGAGAGAGTGTATATGGACCGCAGAAAAAACTCTGATATGCGTCGCTAAGGCTTCAATGCATGGACAAGGGCTGAAGATCAGGGTTGCCCCCACAGAAGGATCGCCGATCACCCAAACGACATCGCCCCACACGAACTGTATGGGGCGATGTAAAAAATGTGGGATGATGGTGGAGACGGAGGGAGTCGAACCCTCGTCCGGAGAAGACAACCATAAGGCCTTCTACATGCTTATTTGCTCTATTGTTTTCATCCGGGCGACCCGAGCAACAGGGTGCCAAGGATGAGGATGCCGCTAAAGCTTAGTCCTGAATCACGACAAGTTCAGGCTGCAACCTAACTGGGTTACTGTGCCTTCCAATTGGTGGGCCGTTAGGTGCAACACACCGGAAGACATCCGAAAGCCTAATCTAATTAGGCTGCCAGAGCGTAGTTTTTTTCGCCAATTATGAGTAGCAACAGAGGATTTAAGAGGTCCTGTTACAGCCCTCTGCATGCTTATGCCGTACGCTTATCAACCCGTCGAAACCGCGTCGTCCCCAGCAATAATTTCGGGTGAAAGGTGAAAAACACACCTTACACTAGAAAACTCTGGAAGCTGCGGCCAGAGAGATGACTGGCTTTGCTTCAAAGATCGGCAGGCTGAATGGCCTGTTTAGAACTATATCTACGCTAAAACAAACAAAAGGTTGGGGGATATGCAAATGAAAATCGCCTCTCCCGGTTGGAAGAGGCGGTAATATGGGCTCTTGTGGCAGAAAGATCTGCCAAGAGATTAGTAGCGGTAATGCTCGGGCTTGTAAGGTCCGCTTTGCTCCACACCGATGTAATCGGCCTGATCTTTGGACATGACCTCCAGCTCGGCCCCGATCTTTTCGAGGTGTAGGCGAGCTACTTCCTCGTCGAGGTGCTTAGGCAGGGTATATACCTTGTTTTCGTACTTGTCCTTGTAGTTCCACAGCTCGATCTGAGCCAGTACCTGATTGGTAAAAGAGTTGGACATCACGAAGGAGGGGTGGCCAGTGGCACAACCCAGGTTCACCAGGCGACCTTCGGCCAGCAGGATGATATCTTTGCCGTCGACGGTATACATGTCTACCTGAGGCTTGATGTTCACTTTGGTGTCGCCGTAGTTGTCGTTGAGCCAAGCTACGTCGATCTCGTTGTCAAAGTGGCCAATGTTACATACGATCACCTTGTCCTTGAGCATCTTGAAGTACTCGCCGGTGATGATGTCTTTGTTACCTGTCGCAGTAACGACGATGTCGGCACGGGGGGCAGCCTTCTTCATAGGGATTACTTCGAAGCCGTCCATGGCCGCTTGCAGGGCACAGATGGGGTCAATCTCAGTAACCATCACGCGGCAGCCAGCACCACGCAGCGAAGCGGCAGAGCCTTTGCCTACGTCACCGTAACCAGCTACCACGGCAGTTTTGCCGGCCATCATCACGTCGGTAGCACGACGGATGGAGTCTACCAGCGGCTCTTTACAGCCATACTTGTTGTCAAACTTCGACTTGGTAACCGAGTCGTTGACGTTGATGGCGGGCATAGGCAGGGTGCCTTTGCGAGCGCGCTCATAGAGGCGGTGTACGCCAGTGGTGGTTTCCTCACTCAGGCCGTTGATACCGGCTATGAGTTCGGGGTGCTTGTCCAGGACCAAGCCGGTCAAGTCGCCACCATCGTCGAGGATCATGTTGAGGGGCTTACGCTCCTCACCAAAGTAAAGGGTCTGCTCGATGGCCCACCAGAATTCTTCTTCGCTCATGCCTTTCCAGGCATAAACGGCTGCTCCGGCCTCAGCCATGGCAGCCGCAGCGTGATCCTGCGTGGAGAAAATGTTACAAGAAGACCAGGTAACTTCCGCCCCCAACTCGGTGAGGGTTTCGATCAGTACGGCCGTTTGGATGGTCATGTGCAGGCAGCCTGCGATACGAGCGCCTTTGAGGGGCTGCTGATCGCGGTATTGCTCGCGGATAGCCATCAGACCGGGCATTTCTGCTTCAGCCAGTTGGATCTCTTTGCGACCATAAGCCGCTTGGGAAATATCCTTGACTTTGTAAGGAAGATACTTAGTGGTTGCTTCAGCCATTTAGCGAAAATTTTTGATGTATTTGTTGACAAAGGTCACACATTTGTCGATGATAACCAAATGAGACCTCGTTTCTTATGCTTAACTTTCTGGCATCTGGAAAGGTTTTTGGGCATTCAGGGCTGAAATGGGCGATATTTTTTTCTTTTAGGAATTTATTCTTACACCCAATGTTCCCATTTGCTCAAAAAAAGTCCTTAAAACGACACCATTTCCCTCACTCAACGCCCACAGGCTTTTTCATTCGCCAGGTTAACTTTTTTCAACTTGAGCCAACTTCGAACGATCGACCGAGACCTCCCCACTATCGGCCCCACCCTATTATTCATCCCGCAGCGCATCCGCTGGATTCATCCAGACAGCGCGCAGCGAATAAACGCTTACCGTCAACCAGGTCAGCAGCAGTCCAGCTATGCCGGTGAGTAAATATGGCCAGATGTTCATGTCGATGCGGTAGGGATACTCGGCCAGCCACTCCTGCATCAGCCAGTAGGCTAGCGGACCAGCGATGAGGAGCGAGAGCAGCACCAGCCCGGTGAACTCACGGTTGAGCAGCAGCAGGATGTGCTGCTTGCTAGCCCCCAGGATTTTGCGTACGCCGATCTCTTTGGTGCGCTGCTGCACGGTAAAGGCCGCCAGGCCCAGCAGGCCCAGCAGGGCGATCACGATGGCAATCACGGTGAAAGCAGTCAAAATGCGCCCCAACTTGGCCTCTTGTTGGTAGCTTTGCTGAATGGCATCTTCTGCAAAACGAAATTCGAGGGGCTGATTCGGATACACCTTTTGCCAGGCGCGCCGCAGCTGCTCGATCTGATCCTGATGATCGCCGGGGGCCAGGCGCACCGCCACGCTAAAGAGATAGTTGCCGATCTCCATGCGGGTGCTAGCGATGCCCACCAGCATAGGGGAGATTTCTTCGTGTAGGGTCTGAGCGTGAAAGTCCTGGAAAGTACCCACCACACGGCCTTTTTTCTCGTACAGCACTTCACCAAATTCTGTGTAGTAAGCCCGCGCCCGACGACCGATCAGGCTGCTGTCGTGTATGGCTTTGAGCATGGTCTCGTTGACCAAAAAAGCCTGTTCGGCATCAGTGCCGTAGCTTTCAGCAAAATCGCGACCTGCCATCAAATTGGCTCCGATGGTTTCCAGCCAGCTAAAGTCGGTGTAGATCAGCTTAGCGTCATCCACTTCGGTCATGCTGCCATCTTGCCCTTCGATTTCTACCGGAAACTGAATGAGGCCGCCGCTGCCGCCAGACCAAGAGGCTGCGGAGGCACGTTTTACCGCTGGCAGGGCTTCCAGTTCGCTGATCAAGGCGTCGAGCTGATCGCGGCTTTTACCGTCTTTGATTCCCAGGCTCAGAAGCTGCGAGCGGTCGTAGCCCAGCGATTTGGTGAGCATGTATTGGTGCTGCTGCCAGATCACCACGGTACAGATGATCAGGGTCAGGCCGATCACGAATTGGCTCACCACCAGCCCGCGACGTAGGTGGCTGCCGCCCACCTTGAGGTTGAGCGAGGCTTTGAGTACGTCCACCGGCTGAAAACGCGAGAGAAACAGCGCCGGATAGCTGCCCGAGAGCAGCCCCAGCAACAGGGCCAGGCTCAGCAACATGAGCCAAAAGATGGGGTCTACCCAAGGCAAGATCAGCGCCAGGCCAGAGAGTTCGTTGAACAGCGGCATGGCCAATTCGGCCAGGCCCAGGCCCAGCAGCACCGCCAGAAAGCTGATGAGCATAGACTCGCCCAAAAACTGCCGGATGAGCGAAGCGCGGCTGGCCCCTACCGCTTTGCGTACCCCCACCTCGCGGGCGCGCCGCGCCGAGCGGGCCGTGGCCAGATTCATGAAATTGACGCAGGCGATGAGCAGGATCACGATGGCCACCAGGCCGAAAAGCGACACGTAGCGGATGCTGCCTTCGCCCTCCGAGAGGCCATAGAGATGCAGATCCTTGAGCGATTGCAAATAGGGGATAATGGGATTGTTCGGCTCGCGGTACTGCGCGATGAATTCGGGCAGGCGGTGCTGGTTCAGCGCACGAACTTTGGCCTGCGGATGGAGCTTGGCCACAATTTGGGTGGATGGCCACCACCAAGAATCAAAGTCTAGGCCCCCGTACACACTCGCCATGCTCGCCCAGGACACCAGCAGGTCGAAGCCGATGCTCGAGGTGGCCGGCGGATCGGCGGCCACGCCGGTTACATGGTAGGTGAGCTTGTCGTCCACCTGGATGAGCCTACCTATGGGGTCTTGGTCGCCAAAAAAGACCTTGGCCCAGTGTTCGGTCATTACCACCTGATGGGGACCACGTAGCACCGATTGCGGATCGCCGCGCAGCAACTCGAAGCCCAGCAGCTCAAAAAAGTTGCTGTCCACGTACTGGATGTTGTCGATCTGCTGCTTGATCAACTGATCGCCCTCCCCGACTGATACCAGCCCGCCATGCCGATGCCTGCGCACCAAGCTTTCTACCTCAGGGATATCTTTGATGAGCATCTCACCCATAATGGGGGCCGTACTATTCCAGCGACGCCCGGGGTTTTCGGTGCTTTCCTGGCCCACTATGTAGATCTGCTCCAGGTCGGGGTGAAAGCGGTCGTAGCTGTACTCGTGCCACACGTAGCGGCTGATGAGCAGGCAGCAGGCTACCCCTAGAGCCAAGCCCAAAAGGTTAATCACAGAGTAGATGCGGTTGCGCAGCAGGTTGCGCCAGGCGGTGAGGAAGTAGTTTCGTAGCATATTTTCAGTGGTCAATGATCAGTAGGTGAGCGGGGTGATCGGGGGTGATCGGGGTGATCGAGGTGGTCTGGGGTGAGCGGGGTGAGCAGGGTGAGCGGGGTGGTCTGGGGTGATCGGGGTGATCGAGGTGAGCGGGGTGATCGAGGTGAGCGGGGTGAGCAGGGTGAGCGGGGTGATCTGGGGTGAGCGGGGTGATCGAGGTGAGCGGGGTGATCTGGGGTGAGCGGGGTGATTGAGGTGAGCGGGGTGATCTGGGGTGATCGAGGTGGTACGATCACCTGGATCACTGATCACCCTGATCACCCGTCTCGCTTCTCGCTTCTCGCTTCTCACCTCCTTTTTTTCGGTTTCATTCGCAAGAGGGATGGCGAAGGGTGTGCCAAGAGATGCATAGTGCTGGTAATCAGACAGCTATGAATTTGGCTAGGCAAAAACCTCTCTCTACCTGTTCGCTAGCCAACGCTCGAGTGTTCGAAAACGAACAGACCATCGCGGGGAGACGCGCCCCCCGTAACCGACGGGAGACGCCCCGGTACCGTTCGATTTTCTCGATTTTCCCGCTAACTTCGCCCCTCGATTGAGGGTCGTATTCGAAACCTGTTTTCATGCAAGTAATGAAATTTGGCGGTGCCTCAGTGAAAGAAGCCGCCGCCGTGCGCAACGTCGCCAGCATCATCGGTCGCTTCCTCGACCAGCCCTGCCTGATCGTGATTTCGGCCATGGGCAAAACCACCAATCACCTGGAAAAACTGGCCTACCTGGCCCGCGACGGCAAGGAAAAAGAGGCTTGGGAACAATTCGAAGCGATCAAGCTCTTTCACCTCGAACAGTTGCAGGGCCTATTCCGCGGGGCGAATTTGCAAGCGGTCAACCAGCGGGTGACGCCCTTTTTTGCTGAGATGCAACGCCTCGTGCGGGGGATTTTGTTGCTAGAAGAATTTCCTCCTCGCACCTACGACCGCATCGTGTGCTACGGCGAATTGCTCTCCACCACCATCGTCTCGGCCTACCTCGAAAGCCAGGGCACCGACGCCCGCTGGCTCGACGCCCGCGAGATCGTCAAGACCGACGCTAGCTACCAGCAGGCCGAGGTGATCTGGACCTTGACCGAAAAAAATATCCAGCAGGACGTGCGCCCCCAGATGCAGGCCGGGCGGGTGCTGATCACCCAGGGCTTCATCGGCTCTACCCTCGAGGGCAACACCACCACCCTGGGCCGCGAAGGCTCCGACTACACCGGGTCCATTTTTGCTACTGCCCTGGGAGCCGACAGCCTCACCGTCTGGAAAGATGTGCCAGGCATCCTCAACGCCGATCCGCGCCTGCGTCAACACACCGTCAAGATCGATCACCTTAGCTATGAAGAAGCGGTGGAAATGACCTTTTACGGGGCCACCGTGATTCACCCCAAGACCATCAAGCCCATGTTCAACCGGGGGATTCCGCTGAACGTCAAAAGCTTCTTGGCGGTAGAAGCGCCTGGTACGGTGATCTCGCAGCAGACCAACGCCGAGCAGATCACCAGCTACATCGTCAAGCAGGAGCAGGCTTTTTTGCGCATCAAGCCCCGCGACTTCTCCTTCATGGAAGAGCGGCTGATGCAGGTCATTTTTGACGCCATCTACAAAGCCGGGGTCAAGGTCAATTTGGTACAAAATTCGGCTATTTCGCTCATGCTCTGCGTGGACCACACGCCAGCGGTGGTCAGTGATCTGGAGTCGCTGCTGCTCGACCGCTTCGAGGTGGAGATTCGCCCCGAGCTAAAGCTCTACACCGTACTCAACTTTCAGGTCAAAGACCTCAAAGAAGCCGCCCACGCCGTGATGGTGCAGCAGCATGAGAACAAGCTGTACTTTTTGAAATAGCGCCTCAATCCAGCAGGTACTCTTCCCTGAGAACATCGCCCACCTTGGCCAACAGTTGCGGATAGGTATCGGGCTTGCGAAACACATAGCTGGCGCCTAGCTCCCGGCTGCGCTGCTGATCGCGGTCATTCATCGAGTGGCTCATCACCGCCACAGGAGAGAAGGCGCCCATGGGGTGAGCCTTGATCAATTGCAGAGAATTTTCTTCCGTGAGGGCCTGGTTGAGGCGCCAGTCCAAAAAGATCAAGGCCGCCCCTCCTTCGTTGTGCATCTTGCGATCGAGCCAGCTCAGAAGGGTAAAGGTGCGCTCGAAGTATTCCACAGGATAGCTGATCTTCAGATCTTCCATCACACAGCGCATCAGCCTCAGATCCGTAGGCGAGTCATCCAATACCAGGATCTGAATTCCACTTGCGCCGGCTTTCGAGGTTTCCAAGGTTTGGTCGTACTCACTATAACTCATCATCATCCCGATCCGGAGTTTTAAAAAATTAAGGTCCCAGTCTGCGCTGGGGCTTGGTCATAGGCGAATATTGAAAATATTGCTCGATAGACCAGAATGGGATAGGACAAGTGGGGTAAATATCAGGTTGAACGGCCATTCTGGTGAGGTAAGTTTGGGGTTTGGAGTTGAGAGCCAACTTGGCCGCTGGGGCCGCTACTGAGTGAGCCAAGATGAACCGAAGCTAAACGCCCTGCCTGATAACCCCATACCGTATTCCGAATACCGCATACCGCATA
>CAYVAP010000152.1:0-8731 GCA_964449365.1 uncultured Bacteroidia bacterium | reverse complement strand
TGACCACTGACCATTGACCACTGACCATTGACCACTGATCATTGACCACTGACCATTGACCACTGACCATTGACCACTGACCACTGACCATTGACCATTGACCATTGACCACTGACCACTGACCACTGACCACTGACCACTGACCACTGAAAAGAATACCAGCCAGGAATCGAACCTGGATCTCCTGAGCCAAAATCAGGTGCCTTTACCGTTGGGCCACTGGTATTGGTTGAGATTCGGAACTCAAAATTGACGTTCTGCTCTCAAAGCAAGCATTTTTGCCATGAGACCACAGACTGGAAGGTGGACCGCACTGGAATCGAACCAGCCTCTCCTGGGCTTCAACCAGGCGCTCTAACCGACTAAGCTAACGGTCCTTTTTGGGTGCCAAACTCGTACGTCAAACATCGACTGATCCGTAGACCAGGCTAAGGGTAACACATGGCGGGCATGGCGGGAGTCGAACCCGCTACCTCCTGATCGACAATCAGGCGCCTCAGCCGCTCGGCTTCATGCCCATGGGTGGACCGGGAACCGGAGCCCCCGGTCGCACACCCCTCAAACTCGATTGAAAAGAACGTAAATATGTCTGGCGGGAATGATGGAGTGGCCGATGGGGGGAAGCAAGCCTCTCACTGCTGACAACTAGGCATGATTTTTCCATCCGGCGATCGGCTATCACTCCACGTATTCCAGTCGAAAGTCAAAAAAACGCTACATCTATCCCACCTTGTATCTCAATGAGAGGCAACTTTGTCTCTTTTTGCACCCAAGGCAGCAGATACCCCAGCCAAAATCGCGGACGATCCTAGCCCAAACTGCCACAAAGCTGATGATTGGGCACACCTCTTCCCACTGGTGGCGCAGGTTTCCTGGGCCAACCCATCCGGTTGACAGGCAATCGCTCCTCGCGGGCACAAAAAAACCCGAACTTGGTCTCAAGTCCGGGCGCTACGCGAATGCGTTGATTATCAGATCATTGAAATCGATAACTGCGCCCAAACGGATCAATCGAGCGATCATCGCCCAATCCTGGCATCAGCACAAACCAACTCCGCTGCTGCTTCGCTGCACTGATATGCGAGGGGCCGTATGCGGAGGTCAAGTAAAGCATGACTATGGTTGATTAATAGTGGGGGCTGAAAGGACCTAACGTGTGTGAGTAGATTCGGTTAGGTTTACTGAAATGGTTTCCAAAAGGATACAAGAAAAAACGTGAACGGTCACCCAGGCTTTATCAGCAGTCATTTTCAACGCATGAACCGTCAATTAGCTTGCGCGAACGGTCTTTCGACCACCTTGATTTTTTTTCACCGGTCGACCATGCCTTTGTTCCTCAGATATGATTCTGACTTCCGGGCTAGCCAGACAATGCTTAGCTTTAGGTACATGATTCATTGATCCTTACCCCCTTTTCTTATGAACCGATTTTCTTTTGCTTCTCTGTTGATCCTATCGCTTCCATCGTTGCTTGCGGCTCAGAACTGGGACCGCGATGCCCAAGACCCCGTAGCGACCGAGTTGTGGGTAGAGCCAAGGGTAGTCACCCCTGGCGAGGGCCATGCCCCCCCTTCTGATGCAATCGTGCTGTTTGACGGCAGTGGTCTCGACGCCTGGGAATCGACGCAGGCAGGAGAGCCCATCGCCTGGACAGTAGAAGACGAGGTGCTCACCATCGCAGTCGGCAGTCACAGCATTCAGACCAAGCAAGCCTTTGGTAACGTACAACTGCATCTCGAATTTCGCACCCCCAACCAAGCAGACTGCGAAGGCCCCACTGGTCAGGGACGCGGCAACAGCGGCGTATTCTTTATGGGCAAGTACGAATTGCAGATTTTGGACTCTTACCAAAACCGCACCTACGGCAATGGTCAAGCTGGCGCTATCTACAAGCAACATCCGCCCCTGGTGAATGCCTCGCGTCCGGCAGAGCAATGGCAGAGCTATGATGTGATTTTCACGGCCCCGGTTTTGGGGGAAAATGGCCAGGTGATGCATCCGGCGACCATCACGGCCTTTCACAACGGGGTGCTGATCCAACATCACTCGACCTTACTGGGCCCCGTCGAGTACAAGGGCATGCCACAGTATCGCCCTCATGCCGACAAACTACCCTTGCAGTTGCAGCATCACGGCAACCCGGTCAGCTTTCGCAACATCTGGATTCGTGAGCTATGAGGGCTTTGTCAGTCTCCCGATGCATTGAAGCTTCATGATTGGCTTGCTTGCAGGCAGCTCTGCAAGCGACGCCACACCATCAGGCCCGTTGATTCCAGGGCCTCGATCTCAGTCAGAGGGAGGAAGTAACTCACTTTGATGAAAGCTCGCTGGGAGATGATCTCCGCTACGGTCTCGGCGGTGAGTTGCTGCGCAGGCAGCAGGTCGTGCGAGGGCTCCCATTGCCAGGGGGTAGCTTGCGCCGAGAGCAAGTAGCCCTCGGGCAATTGGGAAATGGCCTGCGCCAGCAATGGGCGATACTGCTCACGGTATGTGCCAGCCAGCATGAGATGATAGCCGACCGGGTGGCCCCATAGCACCATGCTGCGAAAGGCCAGCATGTCTTCTTTGCCAAATACGCGGGGATAGTCCATGACCCGGTAAGCGTAGCTCTGGTAATTTTCGCCGCGCGAGAGCTTGGGCGGCCTCGCGCGAATGACTGCCGGCAAGTGCTGCCCCTGTGCTTCGACTTCGGCCTGCAAGCTCTGCCCCAGTTGGTTTAGCTTGGCCTCCAACTTGCGCGCCACGCGCAGCTTGACGGGCATAAACTCGCGGTCTTTTAGCACCGCCAACTCTACAGGATCCAAGGGATCGGTTTGCATCATCGACTATTTACCCATTTTCCTTCTCTTTTTCTCCCCGTTCCAACTTGATTTCCCACCACATGCGGCGCTTGACCGCATCGCCAAAGACCGAGATCCCCGCGTTGAACACCACCAAACCGACGGTGCCCAGGGCCACCCATTCCCAGGTGGGGCCTTCGCCCCCTTTGAGGATGATGGCCTGCCCACTTAGGCTAAAGCCAAAGCCGATCAACATCAGTCCCAGGGGGGCCATCCATTTCCATTTGCGGTAATATGCCAGTGATTTCATTGGGAGAATAGTTCGATGTCAGGAATTAGCAATGGGAAAAACGGAGTTGGAAGAGGCGGAATC
This sequence comes from uncultured Bacteroidia bacterium, assembly GCA_964449365.1. Classification (GTDB taxonomy): domain Bacteria; phylum Bacteroidota; class Bacteroidia; order J057; family J057; genus CAYVAP01. The sequence goes on along the minus strand of CAYVAP010000152.1, from coordinate 5,578 downwards.
ACCCTACTAGACACGGCGGTATACGGAATAAGGATGATGCGGAATACGATAAGTTATTCCATTGGGCCGGAAACACTTCCTGCGTTGTTTTTTTGTTTTTTTGAGCCCAAGACATACTACTGGACATGAGCCTTTGGCGCGTTCGTTTTTGGACAAGATGGACAAGATGGGACAAGATTAACAAGATAGCTTTCAGGTGCTTATGATCCTGTGAAGCTTGAGATTCTGTCTGAATGGATTGATGATGTCCAGTAGTCTGAGCCCGAAAGTTCTGGTTCGTTAAGGGTACCTCTACGTCTGTATTCTCCTGATACCTTCTCACCCCTCACCCCTCTACCCATTCTCCCCGATCTTCTCCTCAAACTCGCGCATGAAGGCTATCAGCTCGCCAACGGCTTCTGGCGGCACTGCATTGTAGAGGCTGGCGCGCATCCCGCCCACGCTGCGGTGGCCTTTGAGAAACCGAAAGCCTGCGGCCTCGCTGGCGGCAATGAAATACTGCTCCTGCTCGGGCCTAGGTAGGCGAAAGACAACATTCATCAGGGAACGATGCGGCGACTGAATGAGGGGCTGAAACAAGGACGACTGGTCGAGATACTGGTACAGGAGAGCGGCCTTGGCGCGGTTGCGCTCGGCCATGGCAGCCAAGCCGCCCTGATCTTCCAGCCAGGCAAAGACCAAATCGGCCAGGTAGATGGCGAAAGTCGGTGGGGTGTTGAAAAGGGAGCCTTTGTCGGCGTGAGTTTGATAATTGAGCAATTGAGGACAGAGCGCATGGGCGTGGCCTAGCAGATCGCGGCGCACGATCACGATGGTCAGACCGGCGGGACCAATGTTTTTCTGAGCGCCAGCGTAGATTACCCCAAACTTTTCTACCCGATAGGGCACCGAGAGGATGTCGGAGGACATATCGGCTACCAGGGGAACCTCACCGGTATCTGGCAAGGTGGGAAAAGTGGTGCCGTAAATGGTATTGTTGGTAGTGATGTGAAGGTAATCAGCCGAGGGATCGAGATCTTCCCGGGTCCAAGCCGGAATGTGTCGGTACTGATCCTCCTTGCTGCTGGCTACCACGCGCACTTGTCCGTAACGACGAGCTTCTATAATGGCTTTGGCCGACCAGGAACCCGTATCGATGTAGTCGGCCCGGCCGCGCTGCATCAGGTTGAGAGGCACGGCCGAAAACTGGGTCCAGGCGCCTCCCTGCACGAATAGCACGGCGTAGCTGCCGGGAATGTCCATCAAACGCCGCAGCCGTGCCTCTGCCGACTTGATCACCTCATCGAAGAGGGCCGAGCGGTGGCTGATCTCCATCACGGACATGCCTGAGCCGCGAAAATCCATCAGTTCTGCCTGGGCCTGAACCAACACCGCCTCGGGCAGCTTGGCTGGACCAGCCGAAAAATTGTGCACCTTTTGGGTGCTTGGGTCAATCATCATCCTGCGAAATTTCTTCTTCTGACCGATTGCGCTCAAACCGCGCGGCCAGGTTGTATACCACCCCAAAAATCACCAAAATCAAAATTCCCTTTGCAATCCAGTCTAGCCCCAGGTCGATCTTAAAAGCGATGAGGTAAGAAAAAAACAACGCAATCAAGGTAGGGACGATGCGGCGCAAACGATCCATGAGATTGAAAGATTAGGAATGACTAGTACAAAAGTCTAGTTTTTTTCCAGAGAAAGCGAATTTTTCTGCAAAGCTTTTCCTCACTGCAATGGTTTAAATCTACGGTCTGATAACCTATTTCCTGGCCAATGGTTGGAATTTTTTTCTTTTGAATCAATGGAACCACGAGCACATTCGTTATCTTCAAGTCAGATCAGTCGCCTTGATCAAACGCGAATCAGACGGCGATTCTCTCCATATTCCCTGGCTTTTCGACCATCCTTGCCCTGGGCCTGACAGGTGTAATATTCCAAACATAAATTGTTTTAAAATTCGTTAAACTTTACATCCCCATCCACCATGAACTCTTGGCAGGAATATCAGCGGGCGGAGCCATTGCTACGTCAAATCGAAGAGTCTTATGCCCAACTGGAGCGATTTGAGCAATCTCATCCTCCAGAAGGATCTGATCATCATGGAGTTACGGCACAGCATTTGCGCGCGTTGCGCCAATCGGTGCTCAAATCTATCGCGGCAGATGTACGCCTGCTGCCCGGTCGGGTGTACTATTGGCTGTACCCTTTTTATCGAGGTGATTTTGCCCGTCTGAGCCGTGTGCTGAGCCTACTGGGGGGAATCGAAAATCGCCATGATCACCCGGGCGCTCGCCAGACCTTTTACCGATTTTTTCGCAGCCTACCGCGTGAGGCTCGCAAAAGCCTCGATGCCCACCTCAATGACCCTGAGCTGAGTCGCCGCTCAGAGGCCATTCAGAGCCGCATCGACGCCATGCGGAGCAACGTCAAAGCCAGGCTCGACCAAGAGGCCAGCAACTGACCATCGGGGCAATCCTGCTTTCTTTTTCGACCAAAGTTGCGAAAGCCTCCCCCATTATTTTGTGAGCTCAACCTCAGCGATGTACTTTTCGTGGTGGAAAGTAAATCATCAAACATGAGAAAGTATTCCCTGATCCTACTGTTGCTGATCATGGGGTGGAGCTTGCTTCGCGCCCAAGATCCCAACCGCGAAATTTGGAGCCTCCGCGAATGTCTAGAGTATGCCAAGGCACAAAATCTGGCCCTGCGCATCGCTCAGCTCGATCTGCAAAACAACGAGGTGGCGCTGACCCGAGCGCGGGCGGCTCGCCTGCCCAACCTGAATGGCAATACCAACTTTCAGGTCAACTTTGGGTACACGGTCAATCCCTTTACCAATGAATTTACCTCGCAGGGCAATCAGAGCTTCAACCTCGGGGTGAATAGCAATGTAACCCTATACAATGGGGGGCGGCTCTCTCGCCAAGTCGATCAGGCCGAAGTGGATCAGCGCGTGTCGGAGCTCGATCTCAAGCAGGCAGAATACGACCTAGCCCTCAACATCACCCTAGCCTACCTCGATATCTTGCGCAACCGCGAACTGGTACGCATGGCCGAGGTGCAAGTCAACAGTACCCAAGGGCAACGCGATCGCTCCAAAAAGTTGGTCGACGCCGGGGTGATCCCTCAGGCTGATCTGTTGCAGCTCGAGTCGCAGATAGCGACGGATCAATTGGCCCTGGTCAACGCCCGCAACAACCTCGAAACGGCCTTTCTCACCCTGATGCAACTGCTACAACTCGATTTGGGACAAAAATTTGGGGTAAAAGAGGTGGAGCTAGCTGACCCAGAGGATGAGCTCGACGCCACCTCGGTTGCCGAGATCTATCGTCAGGCCGAGCAAGAGCAGCCCTTCATCCAAAGCGCGGATCTACAGGTGCGCAGCGCAGCCTTGGGCGAAAGCATCGCCCAAACGAGCATGATGCCAAACATTACGGCGGGCGGAAGCATGGGGACAGGATGGGCTAGCGGACGTCAGCGGCGGGGAGAGAGCATGCTCATCCGCGATACCTCCGACCTGAGCGTGCGCCTCGGGGGCGAGTTTCAGACCCTGACCGTGGTCAATGAATTCGAGCAGCCTACCTTTGAGACATACCGTTTCGAGGATCAGTTGCGTGAAAACATCAACGCCTCGGCTTTCCTGAGCCTCAACGTTCCGATTTACAACCGCTACCAAAATAGAGCCGCCATTCAGCAGGCCGAAATCCGCCGTGAGCAGACGCGCCTGCGGGCCCAACAATCTCGACAGCAATTGCAGCGCGATATCCAGACGGCCTACGTGCAGGCGCGCAGCGCCCTAGGAACCTATCAGGCCACCGAAAAGCAGATCGAGGCTCTGAGGTTGACCCTCCAAAACACCGAAAAGCAATTCAACCTCGGGGTGGTCAATTCGGTCGATTATCTCATCGCCAAAAACAACCTCGAACGCGCCCAGAATGACCTGGTGCAAGCCAAGTACAACTACCTCTTTCGTCGCAAAGTGCTGGACTTTTACCGAGGGCAACCAATCGGATTTTAGCGGACATTCGTCGCGGCTGAGAAACCAAATTGACTGCTGATTACTTCCTCAGCCCTGGCTCGCGCTCCAAAAACTCTTGGTAGAGGCGGATCTGTCGGCTGCTCATCGGCATACGATAGCCGTTGATGAAGACGTGCATCACCTGGGTTTGGGTCTCGAAGGGATCGCCATCGGCGACGAAGAGGGTAGCCTGCTTGCCGACCTCTAGGGAGCCAAGTCGGTCGTCGACGCCAAAAATCTGAGCCGGCACGATAGTCACGGCACGAAGCGCCTCTTCGCGTCCCAAGCCGTAGGCGGCGGCGAAGCCTGCCTCGAACGGTAGGTTGCGAGCATTTTCGGTTTCATTGGTGCGCAGGGCCACCGTCACGCCCGCTTGGTGCAGGGCGGCAGCGTTGGCATAGGGGCGGTCGTAGCGGTCGTACTCGCGGGTGGGCAGACTCAGCACCGGGCCGGTGATGACAGGAATCTCCGCCTCGGCGATGGCCTCGGCCACGCGCCACCCTTCCGATACGCCCGTGAAAATGGCGTTGACCTCGTTTTCCTGGGCCCATTCGATGGCGGCTTCGATGTCAGAGGCCGCGTTGACCTCGATCAAGAGCTTGCCCTCGCCACGATAGGCAGGCAGCAGCGCCGTCATCTCGGGGTAGTAATCGGGAGCCTCGGCCTGCCCTGCGGCGTGTAGTGAGTCGATGCGATGGTACTGGGCCAGCTTTTCCCAAACGGCCTCCAGCTCTTGCATAGCCTTCTTGCGGGCCTTTTCGATGTCGTCGTCGCTGCGGCGATCGTAGCGCCCCCGGCGAGCACCACTAGGAAAATTGAGGATAGGTGCCTCGAATCCTTGCGACATCTGCTCGGGGCTGTAGCCATGCAGGTTGATCAGGGCGGCGGTGCCGGGCAAGAGGCCACGCGCAGGCTGGGTCAGGCCCGTGGTGACGCCGTTGGTACGGGTAATGGGAATCACCACCGAGTTGGGGTTGACGGCAGTGAGGGCCTTGGCCTGAGGGGTAATTTCGCCCAACTCGTCATAGTCATTGGTCAGGTTGATGGATCCCACCTCGGCCAGGCCCACGCGGTTGCCGCCGTCGATCAGGCCGGGATAGATAGTGAGTCCTTCGCAGTCGATCACCTCAGCTTCGTCGGGGATCTCGACGTCGGTACCCATCGCTGCGATCTGGCCATCGCGGATGAGCAGGGTGCCGCGCTGGGTGCCGTTGGTGATGGTTTCGAGGGTGGCATTGGTGAGGGCAAAGGGGCCAGGGGTGGCCTTGGGTTCCTGAGCCAGCGCAAAGCTGAGCAGGCAGAGGAGCAAAATGGCGAAATTTCTCATGTAGGCTAAATTGGGACCATTTGTTGTAACTGATAGCAACTGCGTTGCGGTCAATTGGTTTCGAAGGCAAAGATAAGGAGCTTTTCGGCATCTCCCCCCTCAGCGCAACAACGTCACCGTCCCGCGTCGTTGGCTTAGTTCGTCATTGATCCATCCCCTCCATTGGTAAAAGTACACCCTCTCGGGCTGCGCTTGCCCGCGCCGGGTACCATCCCAGGCTTGCTGGGGGTCTCGGCTACGAAAGACCTCCC
>CAYVAP010000151.1:0-8761 GCA_964449365.1 uncultured Bacteroidia bacterium | reverse complement strand
TGAACTTCCCCCTTTTGAAAGGCGAATGCCTTGATGAGCAGCGGTTTATACTGTTAATTGATCCATGTTAACTGTTCACTGTTACTTAGTCGCGCCAGTAAAACGGCATCAGCACCAGCATCACGGTGAATAGCTCCAGGCGTCCCAGCAGCATGAGAAAGGAAAGAAACCACTTCCCGACGTCGGGGATGGCAGCAAAGTTTTGCGGATCGCCCGGCCCGACCGATCCCACGCCGGGGCCGATGTTGCCTAGGGTAGCGATCACCGCCCCCATGGCACTCTCAAAGTCGAGGCCCAGGCCGGCCATGACCGCCGTGCCCAGCACAAACCAGAGGATGAAAAACAGGAAGAAAGCCAGAATCTTGCTCACCACCTCGGGGGAAATGGCCTTGCCGTTGAAGCGCACGGGCAAGATGGCTTTGCCGTAGATTTGTCGCTTGAGTTCCAGCAGGCTGTTTTTGGTTACCACCATGGTACGGATAACCTTGATTCCGCCAGAGGTAGAGCCCGCCGAGGCTCCAGAAAACATCAGGATGAAAAAGAGCATGGTCAGAAAGGGCGTCCAGGCGGTGTAGTCAGCGGTGCCAAAGCCCGTGGTGGTCAAAATGGCCAGCACCTGAAAAGTGGCATCGCGGAAGGCCCTTTCCAAAGACACCTCTTGAGTGAAGAAAACCACGGCGGTGACCAGCGCACAGAAGATAAGGGTGATGGTGGCATAAATCCGAAACTCTTCATTGCGCCAAAGTCGATGAAAATTACCCCTCAGGGCGGCATGGGTAAGGGAGAAGTTGATGCCCGCGATAAACATAAACACGATCACCACATATTGATGATAGGCCGAAAAGGCTCCTATACTAGCCTGCCGGGTAGAAAAGCCGCCGGTAGAAAGGGTCGACATGGCGTGGCAGAGAGACTCGAAGAGGTTCATCCCGCCTAGCATGAGTAGGACCGTCTCGATGAGGGTCAAAGAGACGTAAATCACCCATAGCCGCCTAGCGGTCTCAGCGATGCGGGGAGTGAGCTTATCAGGACTAGGGCCTGGTACTTCGGCCGCGTAGAGCTGCATCCCCCCGATGCCCAGCAGAGGCAGGATGGCAATGGTGAGCACGATGATGCCCATGCCGCCGATCCAGTGGGTCATGGCCCGCCAGAAATGCAGCCCTTTGGGCAGGGCTTCGATCTCCTGCCCCAAGATGCTGGCCCCAGTGGTGGTGAAGCCCGAGATGGTCTCGAAAAAAGCATCGGTGTAGCTAGGAATAGCGCCCGACACCACGTAGGGCAAGGCTCCCACCGCCGACATCACCACCCAGCCCAGGGTTACGATCAGGTAGCCATCGCGCTTGCGCAGCCCGCTGCGGCCTCGTTGGCGCGTGAGCAGCCACAAAGCCAGCCCCGTGAGCATAATCCCCAAACCACAGCTCCCAAGGGCTATCTGATCGCCACTGCCATAGTAGTATGAAAAGGGCAAGGCCAAGAGCATAGCCGCTCCGCTGATGGCCATCAGCAGCGACAGGATATTGATGATGATTTTGGCGTTGAACATTGGTAGCCAAGTTTACTGCCTTTTGCCAAGAGTTGGAAATCCTGGCCTGAAAAAGCATAGCGATTGAAGCGGCTTACCTATATGAACGGTCAGGGGCATAAGGGGATAAGGGGATAAGGGGATAGGGGCATAAGGGCATAAGGGCATAAGGGGATAAGGGGATAAGGGGATAGGGGGATAAGGGCATAAGGTGGGTCAGGTACAGCATGTACCTTCCGTTCCTCTTGGCTCACTCAGTGGCCGCCCAAGCGGCTATCTTTACTTTCCACTCACCTATATGAAAGGGGCGTAGGAGGCTTCGGCACAGGCAGCCCCCCACATATTGGCTCACTCAGTGGCCGCCCAAGCGGCTAAATTTACTTTCAACCTTCAACTTTAAACCTCCAACCTCCAACCCTCACCTGCGAGCCCCTCCCCCATCAATTATCAAAAAAAAGCAAATCTATGGCAGGTCTGCCAGGTGGCTGAGGGGGCGCTGCCTGGCCCCGCAGGGCTTTCTGACCCCAGGTCTGGCCCGTCAGCATAGTTACCAGGCTCGGATCAACCGGAATACCGAAGCTAAGTTAAAAGATTCTTAACATGACTTTTTGCGCATGCTACAAAAAATCGCAGTAGTTTCGAAGTGATTTTAGCTTGACCATCTCGCTTTACTTTAAGAGATGGATTTTCCAGATCATTACCCTCAGGCTGACCCCGGTGCGGGATCAGCCTTACATAGGATAGCTGCCACGCAGCCACGCGGGCCCAGTGCAGCCAGGTTTCACTCAAACTTTTACACGATGAATTCAAGACTTTTACGCGTTTTTCTTACCGCTGTGCTCTTGCTGACCAGTTGGGCGGTGAGGGGGCAGATTGTCACGTACTCGTTTAACGGATCGTTAGGGAGCGAGACCACCTTACCGCCTGATGCTCAGCCCACCAACGCCGCCGCTTCTGACATGAGTAGAGGCAGTGGTGTATCACCCTCAAATGCAGCCAATACTTTCAGCTCTAATGGATGGAGTACAGGAGCCCTTGATGTAAATGACTATTATGAATTTACTGCCACTCCAAACGCAGGATTTGAACTTGATCTCACTAGCTTGGTGTTCTCTGAGCGTCGTTCTGGTACTGGCATCAGGACTTTCGAAATTCGGTCTAGCTTGGACGGATACTCAACCACGATCGGAGCCCCAATAGGCGTGCCGGACAATACAAGTACAAGAACCCAAACCATTATCCTGCCTTCTCCCACTTTTGAAAACCTTACATCTGCAATTACATTTAGAATTTATGGATATAATGCGGAAGGAGCAACCGGGACATGGCGAATAGATAATGTTAACCTAAATGGTGCCGTGGTATTAGGCACTCCCCCCAGCACCAATGACCAAACCACTGAGGTGTTTGCGCCTACTACCCAGGTTATGGGTGGCAACCTTTCCTCCACGGATGATACCGAGCCCGAGGCAGTAGATGTGTTCGCCTTCGACATCGAGGATCAGGCTTCCGGCGATGGGTTGCCTACCCAGGTAACCAACCTTCGCATTCAGCCTCACAGCACCAACACCGCCAACTGGACCGATCACATTCAAGGGCTAACCCTCACAGGGTCTTCGCTGGGCGCGATCACCATTGGTACCCCCACCATCACGGACACTGAAATCGACATTCCGATTACCAGCGGGAATCTCGATGTGAACGATGGCGCGCTGGAAACCATTACCTTGGCGATTTACCTGAATTCTACCAACATTCAGGACAACGTGGTTTTCTCCTGCTACATTGATGACGCGGCTAGTGGCTTCACCGCTGATCCGGGTGGATCTGACTTTGCTTCTCCGTTTCCGATGGGAGATGTGGTTTCCAGTGACTTCGATATTCAGGTAGAGGGCACGGAGTTGCAGTATCAACAGCAACCTTCAGATGTAACCGTGAATACTGCCATGGCCCCTGCCGTGGAGGTAGCAGTCACCGACGAAAATGGCAATGTGGACGAGGACTTCGCAGCATCTGTCTCTATCAGCTCCACTCCTGCCTTTAGCTCGGCTACCACGCCAGTCTCTCCCGTGAACGGCGTCGCTTCCTTTGGCGACATCCAGTACGCCAGCGTTCAGACGGGCGTCATCTTGACGGCTACGGCTTCCGGGTTGAGCGTGGCTAGTGATGCGTTTGATGTGGTGGCTTCGGCACCCGTCAGTGATCTAATCATCACGGGGATCGTCGATGGCAACCTGTCAGGCGGCAACCCGAAAGGCATCGAGTTGTATGCATGTGGCACGGTTGATCTGTCAGATTATGAGGTGTGGCTCTCTGCAAACGGTGGTACGTTTGGAAACATCGCTGTGGGTTGGTCGGGTACCTTCACTAATCAGTTTATCTATCTTTCCAATGATGCCAGTGAATTCTCAACGGTTTTTGGAAGCAGTGGTGACTTTGCCAATCTCTTTATTGATGGTCAGGTAGCAGGAAATGGAAACGATGCCTTCCAAATCCGTGAAGCGGCCACAGGAACCGTCATCGATCAAGTGGGAGACAATTCGGGAAGTGGGGTCAATAACTACCAAGATAGCTACCTGTATCGCGTTGACGATACAGGTCCCGATGGAGGCTGGGTAGCAAGCAACTGGAATATTCCGGGCAATAATACCCTCGATCCATTTACGGCTCCGGCTGATGTGGCTGCCAACGTTCCTTTTGGCACGTATAGCAACAGTACATGTGGCGGCGGCCCAGTAACCCCGACCGTCTCTTTTGATGTTGATGCTGCCATCGTCAGAGAAAGCGACGGCTCTTACACCATTACTCTAACTTCCTCCGCCATCGGCTCCCACACCGTAGATATCGTGGTTTCTGGTGGCACGGCGACTTCCGGCTCCGATTTCGCGGCTTTTGGCCCGGTAACGGCAGATTTCGCTAGCTCCACCACGTTTTCGACCACCATTAACATCATCGATGATAACGACAATGAGATTCCTGAAAACATCGCCATTGGCTTGACCAATGCCTCAGGTGCCATTATCGTTACTCCCAACACCCTGACACTCTCCATCTTGGACAATGATGTCTCTGGGCAGGTGCTGCAAACGGGAGACCTGATTTTCTACGGATATGACAACCAAGTTGGAGGTTCAGGAGCCGATGATTTGGCTATCCTGGCCAATTTGGTCGAGATCACCTCAGGGACAGAGTTTCTGTATGTCAATGCGACGTACGAGACAGGTGGTTTTCCAGAAAACTTAGTTCGTACCAATCGCTGGTACGTTTGTGATGAAACTAATTTTCGAAACCCGCTCACGACTCTGAAAATTACATATAACGGGACTGATCCCATTCCTGCGGGCTCATTCTTCTGTTTAGACTTGCCAGGGAATTCGGCCCCAACCATCACCGCAAGTACCAGCGGCGGTACCGTCCCTACCTCAGCCTTCACCCTAGAGCTAATTGAATCTGATGGTGATGTTTCCACTTTTTATAGCTCGACCAACATCTCTATCAGTAATCCTGATGCGGTGTTTCTTGCTCAAGGAGACTTTGCCTACACCTCTGATGATGGCGGATACTCCCTGTTTGAGGGACGCCTGCTAGGCGGCATTCAGGAAGGCGGTACTTGGTACGACCTGTCGGACGATCTGAGCATGGTTTCTGGATCAAATCGGCGTCGTTCGCGCATCCCGGAAGAGATTCGCTGCTTTGCGATCCAGGGGACCGCAACCCCTGGTGACTACGAGACCATCTTCAATTTTTCACGCCTGAACACTCTGTATGGAGCCGGTCCCTACACCCAGCGACAGTTGATTTCTGCCATCGTAGATTTCGGCACCAACTGGACTACCACCGGGGTAAGCTGTCCCAGCACGAACTTCCTTAGTGTGGGCGATCCTGCTGTGGCAGGCAACTGGATCGGGAGTACTGACGAGAACTGGTTCAACTGCCAGAACTGGGACAACCTGCAAGTACCTGGCCCGGAAACGAATGTAACCATTGGCTCTGAGGCAGTGGAAAACTGCGAAGTAAATGCCGCTTCCGCATTTTCGGATGAGTACCAAGACACTGCTCGTTGTAATAACCTGTCAATCACCAGCGCCACTGAACGCCTGCAAATTCAAAGTAGCGCCTCAGATGTGTTGGTCGTGTCGGGAGACCTCAGCATCGCCAATAATGGCGGGCTCGACATGAGCAGCGGCAGCGGGGTGATGCTACTGAGCGGCAACTGGGACAATCAAAACGCCACCGGTGGCTTTACTGCCGGCGCTGCCTCTACCGTGATCTTCGACGGCAGTTCGGCCCAGACCCTCGTGCGCAGTGGGGGGGGGGTAGCAGGCGAAACCTTCGCCAACCTGGAGCTGGACAACCCTGCGGGCCTCACCATCAACAGCCCGGTGGACATCAAGAGCACCCTGACCTTCACCGATGGCATCCTGACCACCGCCAGCGGCGGGGCTACCGCCGCCAACCTCAACGATGCGACCTTGGCTCGCTTGGCTTTCGAGGACGGTGCCACACACACCGGTGCTTCTGACGCCAGCCACGTAGATGGCGTGGTGGAGGTGCAAACTGACAATGCCTTCACCTTGCCCATCGGGGATGGGACGGCCTTGCACCGGGTGACCCTGGGGGCTGTTACTGCCAACTTTGGTAGCAACGTGTTCCGGGCGGAGTACTTTCCTGACAACCCGCGTGTCGCCATCGGCCCTGCGACGGCCGCGAATGTGGATTTCGTCAGCGAAAATGAGTACTGGCATATCAACCGCACCTCAGGCACAGGGCAACGCCCCGTGAGCCTGGAAATTACCACGACCAGCGGCATCAGCAACACCGCGGTGGCCTACATCGTGCGCTGGAACGGCGGCAACTGGGAGCAGGCTGGTGGCGATGGCAACGTCAACGTCAACGTCGCTGGCAACTTCATGGAATCCGACGATGTTGCAGACTTCAGCCCCTTCACCTTTGCCGACGATGGCACCTCCTTCCCGGTCGAGCTGCTCGACTTTACGGCTGTGCCCCAAGGCGAAGAGGTGCAGCTACGCTGGACCACCGCTCAGGAGGTCAACAACTCCCACTTCGTGATCGAGCGCAGCCTTGATCGGCAGCGCTTCGAGGCCATCGGGCAGCGCCTCGGGGCTGGCAATGCCAACAAGCAGATCGACTACCAGTTCGTAGACGCGCAGCCTCAGGAGGGCCTCAACTACTACCGCCTCAAGCAGGTGGATTTTGACGGGAGCTTTACCTACTCTGAGGTGCGCAGCGTGGCCTTCGCGCTGACTGAGCGCCTGACCCTGCTGCGGGCCTATCCCAACCCCGCTCAAGAGCAGTTGACCGTGGAGCTGAGCCTACCCATGGCTACCACCCTGCAATACGACGTGATCGACGCCCAGGGGCGCAGCGTGATGCAGCAGCAAGTCTCCCTCGGCGCGGGCCTGCAATCGCTGACCCTGCCCCTGAATGCGCTCAGCGCGGGCGTGTACCTGCTACGCCTGCAGGCGGATGGGCAGCAGTTGCGGCAGCGTTTTGTGCGGGAGTAAGCCTCCACGTAGTGCATCCCTATGACTCGATCCCCCCGCTGACCGCATGGTTGGCGGGGGGATTTTGATGGTAGCACGGTTTTCCAAGCCGTGAGACATGCTTGGACCATTTTTTTAGAAAGGAGTTGATGACCTAGTTGGAAACAGATCTAGTCAGGGGAAAAGATGGGTAAAAGTCGTCATTTAGAGATCTTTTAACATTACGATAATCCAGTCTTTCTATTTTGTAAATGCGGTCCAAGCGCCGCCAGGGCAGTTTTCAAACTTTCGTAATCATACAAATCATGCTCAAGCCAAAAGTCCAAGCGCCGCCAGGGTGGTTTTCAAACCGCCCTCACGCTCACCTACATGAACGGTCAGGGGGATAGGGGAATAAGGGTATGGGGTATAAGGGGATAAGGTGGTTAGGTATAGCATGTACCTTCCGTTCCTCTTGGCTCACTCAGTGGCCGCCCCAAGCGGCTGCATTTGCTTTCAATTACGAATCGCGAATTCCTGATTACGCATTACGAATTACGAATTCCTGATTACGAATTTCAAATGCTCCCTCTATTGAGCGTGGTAAAATCCATTCGCACTTGATCTGTTTTGGTCGTTAATTCTGTATATTCTCAAAAGAAAGAGTAAAAGGGGGTGATCTGTGCGTCTGATTTGCGACCATTGCTTACAACCCATAGCTATCCTGCAAAACAGAAGAGATTTCATGCCATCCCTTTTATCTGGCCTTCACTGACCAACACTCCTCTCCGTCATGCATAGACTTCTCCAACTTCCGCTCATCTGGCTGCTGATCATAGGTGGCATGGTTCATGGCAACGGCCTGACCATCACCAACCTCAGCCGCGATTCGCTGGCTCAGACGGTCACCTTCGACCTCGAATGGGACAATAGTTGGCGGCTCGACGCCACGGGTGCGCCCAACAACTGGGACGCCGCCTGGGTTTTCGTGAAATTTCAGCCCTGCGCGGGTGGCTCGCAGGCCCCTTGGTCGCACGGCCAACTGAGCACCACCCTGGCTGACCATAGCTTTGGTGATCTGGAACCCGTATTATCCGACGGCAGCGGCGTGGGCATCGATCCGGTTCCCCAGAACACGGGCGTGATGCTGCGCCGTAGTGTGCAGGGTCTTTTTGGCGATGCGCCTGCGACTACCGTTACCCTGTATGTGCCCAACCTGCTACCCAACGAAGCCTACAACGTGCGCGTGGTGGGCATCGAGATGGTGTACGTGCCATCAGGGACCTACGACCTCGGCGGGGTGACCTACAGCAATGCCTTCAGCGCCACCACAGCGGGCAACGACCCCACGCCACTGACCATCAATTCGGAGGCGGCACAGACCATCAGCAGCCATGCCGGCGGGGTGAATGGCAGCGTGGCTTTGCCTGCGGCTTTTCCCAAAGGCTTTGCCGCCTTCCATCTGATGAAATACGAGATCTCGCAGGGACAATATGCCACCTTTCTCAACACCCTGTCCTCCACGGTGCAGTACAATCGCTATCCCGGCAACGCGGGCAGCTTTCGCAATGCCCTCTCAGCGGGAGGCGTGGCTCCGGAAGTGTTCGTCAGCAGCCGCCCCGACCGGGCGCAAAATTACCTGAGCTGGGCCGACCTGGCGGCCTATCTCGACTGGGCGGCCCTGCGCCCCATGACCGAGATGGAATTCGAAAAAGCCTGCCGTTGCCTCGATCCGGTGGCGGCTGGTATCGAAGAC
>CAYVAP010000150.1:711-8799 GCA_964449365.1 uncultured Bacteroidia bacterium | reverse complement strand
CTTATTCCCTTATACCTTATTCCCTTATACCCCTAACCGTTCATATAGGTCAGTCAATCACAAAATCCAGCTCGTACCAAGCATCGCTTTGCTATCTTTGCCTCCATGAACACCCTCCTTCGCCTATCCCTCTGCCTACTGGGGCTGGTTGCGCTGGCCCAAGCTCAGGTCCTCACCGTCGAGCCGCCCAATCCTGGACCAGAAGACGAGGTAACCATCATCTTTGATGCTACGGAGGGCAATCAGGCGCTCAAAGATTACCGTGGGCCAGTTTATGCCCACACCGGCTTGATCACAGGTACGCCCGAGGCCCCCAGCGATTGGCGGTATATCCAAGGCAACTGGGGCCGCACCGACCCGCGTGTGCGTATGCGCTACCTGGGCAATCATCGCTACCAACTACGCTTTCGCATCCGCGATTTTTATGGCCTGCCAGCGGGAGAAAACTTCTTGCAGATGGCCTTTGTCTTTCGCGACCGTAGCGGCGAGTTGGTCGCTCGCCACGCTGACCAGGGCGACATCTACTATCCGCCGCTGCGCACCGCTAGTGCGCCGCCCGAGCCGTTGCAGGCCCTTAGCCAGGCCCAGAGCATGCGCGCCTGCCAATCGGTGCACGTGCTGGCCGATAGCAGCCTGCTTCTCAGCGATGGTCAGCAGAGCTTGCGGGTGCGTAGCTTCGGGCCGGGCATCCTCAACCTGGCCTACCTGCCCACCGGAGCCAGCGATTTGCCCCCTTCTATGGCGATCATCGATGCGCCCTCCCCTCTCCGCCCCCAGACCCTCAACGACAGCCTGATCGAGTGGCCCCTCGGTGATGGCTTTCGGGTGAGGCTCACCCGTGCCCCACTGCGTTGGGCGCTGTATCACGGCGATAGCCTGCTGCTCGACGATGAAAAAGGCTTCAGCTACGACGCCACCCGCCGCAGCAGCGGCCTGCGGCTGCATCTACAGCCCAAAGAGCGTCTCTACGGCCTGGGCAACCGCGCCCTCCCCCTCGACCGACGGGGCTACCGCCTCGATATGTACCACGAGCCTGCTTATGGCTACCAAAATGGTCGCTCAAACCTCTACCTCAGCCTGCCCTACCTACAATCATCGCGGGGCTACGGCCTCCTAGTCGACAGCTATCGACGCGGCTACTTCGACCTGGGCAAGCGCGAGGCAGAGATCCTCGAAATCGGTATGACCGACACGGCGCTCTCCTGCTTTTTGCTGGTGGGCGATCCCCCTCTCCTGGCCGAGCGGCTCACCCAACTCACGGGCAGACAACCCATGCCGCCACGCTGGGCACTGGGCTATTTGCAGTCGCGCTTTGGCTACCAGTCGCAGCAGCAGACCGAGGAGGTGGCCCTACTCACGCGCGAAGCGGGCTTTCCCCTCGATGGCTTGCTACTAGACCTCTACTGGTTTGGGGGCGAAAACCAGATGGGCACCCTGCGCTGGGCCGAGGGCCAGTGGCCCGATCCCAAGGGCATGGTCGAGCGTCTGGGCCATCTAGGGGTGCACGTGATCCCCATCATCGAGCCCTACGTGATGCAGGGCCTCCCGGAGTTTGACACCCTGAGCGAGCGAGGCTGGCTGGGTACCCACGCCGACGGCAGCGCCTACGTGATCGAAGACTTCTGGGCCGGCCCCGCCGCCTTGATGGATGTCTTTCGCCCTGAGATGACTCACTGGGTATGGCAGCGCCTGCGGCCCGTGCTGGAGATGGGCGTAGGCGGCCTTTGGTCCGATCTGGTGGAGCCCGAAAAGCATCCCGACGACCTGCGCCACGTCAACGGCTGGGCCCCAGCGGTGCACAATGCCTATGCCCTGCGCTGGATGGAGGGCCTCTACCAGGCGCACCGGCGCTATTTTCCTGAAAAGCGCTGGTTTCACCTCATTCGCTCGGGCTACCTGGGGATGCAGCGCTATGCAGCTTTCCCCTGGTCGGGCGATGTGAGCCGCAGTTGGGGCGGCTTACAGGCCCAGCCGTCGATCATGCTGGGCACGGGCCTCTGCGGGGTGGGTTATCTCCACAGTGATCTGGGGGGCTTTGTCGGCGATGCCTCCGACGCAGAGAGGTATGAGCGTTGGGTGCAAATGGGCGTTTTTACCCCGCTGATGCGGGTCCATGGCAGCGTAATGGACTCGCTAGAGCCCGAGCCGATGTACCAATCACCACAGACGCAAGCGCGGGTCAGAGCCGCCATTGAGCTGCGCTATCGCCTGATGCCCTACCTCTACACCCTCGCTTGGCAAAATCACCAAAAAGGCTGGCCCCTGGCCCGCCCCTTGTTTTTTCATTACCCCGACGATCCCACTCTCGACCGCCTGCATGAGCAGTATCTCTGGGGCCGCGATCTGATGGTAGTCCCGGTACTCACCCCTGGACAGCGCACCCAGGAGGTGTATGTGCCCGCTGGCATCTGGTATGACTGGTACCAGGGCCGCTCGGTAGAGGGGCAGCAATGGGGAAATTATCCCCTCAGCCGGGAGCATCTGCCCCTGTTTGCGCGTGGGGGCAGCGTGATCGCACTGGCCCAACCGGCCCGCTCGCTGCAAGCCCAAACCCTGGATACCCTCACCCTGCGCTGGTACCTGGCCCAGCGCGAGAGCACCTACCAAAGCCTACTGTACTGGGACGATGGCGAGACGGCAGAGGCGCTGCTGCGCAATCAACATCGCCTGCTACGCTTTCAGGTGGAAGAAGCCAAGCAAAAAGCCACCCTGCAAATTGCGGCAGAAGGAGCTGGTAGCCTGACCGCAGAGGGCACCCCACGCGCTACGCTAGAGATCTACGGCTTATCGGCCCCGCCGCGCCGCGTAAAAGTCGACCGCAAAAAGGTAGACCAGAAAGCATGGCAATGGCTACCCGAGCCAGGCTGCCTGCGCATTTCGCTACCCCGCGTAGCAGATAGCCTGGAGTTGAAAGTGAGGCTTTGAGGGGGGAATCAGGGAAATAAGGGGATAAGGGGAATAAGAGGATAGGGGAATAAGTAACAGGCAAAAAACAAACTCCCTTTTTCCATTTTAAGAACGTGAGAAAAATAACCTCCCCCTTTTGAAAGGCGAATGCCTTAGTAAGCAGCGATTTATACTGTTCATTGATCCATGTTAATTGTTCACTGTTACTTAGGTAAAGAAATACAACTCCCTGTTTATCAACTTTTTGCTCTGCGTCTCTGCGTGAAACCAAAAGGGGAAGTTATTCTTTGAGCCTTACTAATGAAGTAAGGGGAATAAAGGAAATAAAGTAATAAGGGAATAATGCACTTTTCGATTCTCCTGACTATTCCGGAATCACCGGAATTTTCCACTTTCTCCTTTTCACTCAAAACTAACACACACATAGTTAATGGTCTTGCCCATCTCGACGAAGTGCCGTTCGTAGTCAGTCATGATCTTGACCTCGTCGGGGATGCGCTCGTCTTGGTGCAAATCGAAGCTCAGCTCGTGGATGCGCAGATCGCCCTCACGCACAAAGACCTCGAGGCTGTAGTGAAAGAGGTCGAGGTTGTCGGTTTTGTAGTGAAGGTAGCCCTCGGGGCGCAGCACCCGCTGATACTGTCGCAGAAAAGGCGGGTTGATCATGCGGCGCTTGGCTTGCTTGTTTTTGGGATAGGGATCAGGAAAGGTAATCCAAAGCTCATCGGCCTCGCCCGGCCCCACTTTTTCGGGAAGCTGCATGAGATGCGAAAATAAAAAGGCCAGGTTTTGGATACCTTCTTCCATGGCCTGAGTGGCGGGCTTCCACATGCGATCCATTTTGAGGTCGACCCCGATGAAGTTTCGCTCAGGATGGCGGCGCGCCATTTCGTAGCTAAAAGCCGCCTTGCCACAGCCGAGCTCAAGGGTGATGGGATGATCATTTTTGAAGACGGTATGCCACTTTCCAGCGAGCTGATCCGGCTGGGCAAAGCAGTTGGGAAGCGCCCGATACGCTGCTTTTTTCATTTCTTTCCGACGCGCCATGAATAAAAATTTTTCTCTCAGTTTGTGAAAAAAATCGCCCTTTCTGACCGATAGGCCGCAAAAGTACGGTAGGATGATTTGATTTCAAACCGGCGCAAAACTAGCCTTGGGAACCACGAACTTGGATTTTGTTGCTTAAGGCTGCAATTTTACCGCGCAAATCATTGCACAATAATTTTTCAATTAACATAGCTATATGCCCTATCTATTCACTTCCGAATCTGTATCTGAAGGACACCCCGACAAAGTCTCTGACCAAATTTCTGATGCCGTACTGGACGCCATGCTGCGCCAGGATCCTCACTCTCGCGTAGCCTGCGAAACCTTGGTCACCACTGGCCAAGTCGTGCTAGCGGGGGAAATCACCACCAACGCCTACGTCGATCTGCAACAGATCGTGCGCGACACCATCAAGAAGATCGGCTACCACTCCGACGAGTACATGTTTAGCGCCGACTCCTGCTCGGTACTCTCAGCCATCCACGAACAGTCTGCCGATATCGCCCGTGGCGTCGACAGCAACGAAGCGAAAGACCAAGGTGCTGGCGACCAGGGCATGATGTTTGGCTACGCCACCACCGAGACCGAGGAGTACATGCCGATGGCTCTCGCCTTTTCGCACCGCCTGGTGCAGGAGCTGGCCCATATTCGCAAACATGAGCCCGAGGTGATGCCCTACCTTCGCCCTGACTCCAAGGCCCAGGTTACCATCGAGTACGATGACAACGACCAGCCTTTCCGCGTAGATACAGTCGTGGTGTCTACTCAGCATGATGAGTTCATCAAGCCCGAGAATGATAGCCCCGAGGCCCAAGCCAAGGCTGACACCGAGATGCTACAGCGCATTCACGACGACATCGTGCAGCACCTCGTTCCTCGCGTGATCCCCGAGCACCTGCTCAAGGACGCCAGCTACCACATCAATCCCACGGGCAAGTTCGTGATCGGTGGCCCCCACGGTGATGCTGGCCTCACGGGTCGCAAGATCATCGTCGACACCTACGGTGGCAAAGGGGCCCACGGCGGCGGTGCCTTCTCCGGCAAAGACCCTTCCAAGGTAGACCGCTCGGCGGCGTATGCGGCGCGCCATCTGGCCAAAAACCTCGCCGCGGCGGGTGTGGCTGATGAAGTGCTGGTGCAGTTGGCTTACGCCATCGGGGTAGCCGAGCCAGTGTCGATCTACGTCCATACCTACGGCAAGTCCAAGGTCAACCTCAGCGACGCTGAGATCGCGCAAAAAATCAAGGACAACCTCTCCTTCACGCCCCGCGCCATCGAAGAGCGCTTGGGCCTGCGCTACCCCGTTTTCGCCGTCACGGCTGCGTATGGCCACATGGGGCGCGCCAGCTACGAAGAAGAAGTAGAACTCGAATACGTCAGCGTCGAGCAAAAAGGCAACGACGAAATCGTAACCAAGAAGCGGGAGAAGAAAATGCTCACCTTCTTTGGTTGGGAAAAACTGGATCTGGTCGATCAGATCAAAGGCCTTTTTGCCGCTGATATGAAGGAAGCCGTAGCCTAAGCAACTCGACAAGGATTAGGCTCAGCCTGATTTCTGATCTTCCTGTGATCCTAATAACTGAAAGCAGTTTTTCGTGTCATACCCAATCCTCGCGGAGTGCTCTCTGCGGGGATTTTTGATCGGTAAAAAAAGACACATCAGCATGAAAGTCCGTAGGGTTGCCCCGCAGTTGCTCCCCCTGAATAAGCCAACATGAGGGCTGCGCTGCCCAATACGAGGCGCTGCCCTGTGCCAAAGCCCCCCTCATTGCCTCGTGGTCTTCTTTCTCCCAATAAGCCACCGCTGCTGATCACGAATCAGGAAAAGTAAACCTACATCCTATGCTCCTCACATCGAAACGTTATGAAAAAATCTTCGTATATTTAAAATTGTTCGATGGAGGTCTATCGACCTCAATCTGCCAGGTCATGGCAGTATCGCATCATTTAATTATTTTTGTTAATGGGCAAGTCGCAAGAAACGTTTAGCAAGAAGGAACGAGAAAAGAAAAAGCAGCGCAAAAAGCAGGAGAAACTCGAAAAGAAAGAGTCTCGTCGCGAGGAGGCTAGTGGTGGCAGCCTTGACGACATGATCGCTTACGTGGATGAGTTTGGCAACATCTCAGACACCCCTCCTGATCCTACCCGCCGCAAGAAGGTCAAAGCGGAGCAGATCTTGGTCAGTGTACCCAAGGCTGAAGAAATCGAAGGTGGAGACGTAGTGAACGAAGGCCGGGTAAAGTTTTTCAACCACGACAAAGGCTTCGGATTTATTCAGCAATTCGAAACCCAAGAAGAGTTTTTCTTCCACATCTCCAAAACCTTAGATCCTATCGACGAGGGGGATGAAGTAGCCTTTGATCTGGAAACTGGTCCACGCGGACTCAATGCTGTACAGGTGCGTAAGCTCGAAAAAGAGTGATCGACCCTGGTTTCCCTGTTTATTTGAAACCCAATCCCTTTCCCGAATCACACTTGGGAAAGGGATTTTTCATGGCCACACCAAGTCGACCATCGATCCTGAATCGATCTTCGCTAGATCAATGGGGAAGTTGAGACCTGATCCCAAAATCTCATCGTCCCCAAATCCCTGGTTTATCCCTTGTCTATCATGAATCAAGACCCTATGACTGCCTCGGCCCCTACCTTTCGCTTGGGAATCACCATGGCGGGAGCCGTATCGGCGGGTGCCTACACCGCCGGGGTGATCGATTATCTGCTGGAGGCGCTAGACCTCTGGGAGCAAGCCAAGGCCAAAAATCGCGCACTCTCGCCCGAAGATCCCGCCTACGACCACTCCATCCCCATGCACGATGTGGTGATCGAAGTGCTGGGAGGCGCTTCCGCCGGAGCGATGACTGCCGCCATCATGACCATGGCCCTCAGCAAGGGCATTTCGCCGATTCGCATCTTGCCCCAGGGCGATGAGCCGACCGGCAATCTGCTGTATGACGCCTGGGTGGGCCTCAACGACAACGATGAGCAACTGACCCTGCAGCAGATGTTTGGCACCGACGACCTCAAAGATGGCCAGCCGCTACGCTCGATTCTCAACTCGCTGCCTGTCCGTCGCATCGGAGAGCG
Organism: uncultured Bacteroidia bacterium; assembly: GCA_964449365.1. Classification (GTDB taxonomy): domain Bacteria; phylum Bacteroidota; class Bacteroidia; order J057; family J057; genus CAYVAP01. Next base: position 1,761 of record CAYVAP010000150.1, on the reverse strand, counting down.
GGCCATGCAGGCTGCTGAGCCGGGAGACACCTGGCCAGCTTACGTCTCGCGTAATTTGCAGGTGATGCTCACCCTATCCAACCTGCGGGGCATTCCCATCAGCATGGCCTTTGAGCCCTCCCATCCGAGGAATCTTGAGCAACTGCAGGCAACATTGGCCCAAGCCCAAACGGTCGACGAGATCAACCAGGGCTTTGCTGAGCATCCCGGTGCTTATCACACCATGCACGTCCACAAAACCACAGCACACTTTAGCATACAGCCTCCAGATCAGCAAAAAAAGACAGAAACCCCAGCGTATGTGATGCCTATTGACCTGACCGATCCCAATGATCGCCGCAAAATGGTGGATCATGCCATCGCCAGCGGGGCCTTTCCCATCGCTTTGAGCCCGGTGGACTTTGCCTCTCAGGGTAGCTCGTCGAGCGCCGCCCAGCAACCGGCCTATGCGCCGCCCCGCTCCTACTTCCTGGCACAACTCCGCCGGATGTTTCCTCACCCAGCCAATCGCCTACTCTCGCAAGTCGAGCAGTCATATCACTACACCGCCGTGGATGGAGGCACCCTCAACAATGAGCCCTTCGGTGAGGTGATGGACTTGCTGCGCCAAAAGGGCGGTCATCAGGACAAATACGCCTTGCTGGTGATCGACCCTTTTCCCAGTACGCAGAAAATCGAAGCCTACGACTTCCCTGATAGCATGGCAGGAGTGGCCAGCCAACTGATCGGGGCTCTGCGCCAACAAGCCATGGTCAAGGAGCAGGAGATCCGCCAGGGCTTCGAGGATGATTACACCGTGGCGATGATCATGCCGAGCCGAGAGGAGCTAGTCGACGGCAACCCTCGCCCCGCTGCGTATCCCATCGCTTGCGGTTCGTTGGAGGGCTTCGGTGGATTTTTTCATCGCCCTTTTCGGGAGCACGATTTCTTCTTGGGACGGAAAAACTGCCAGTCCTTTCTGCGGCAGCACTTCACCGCCAGCCATCATCAGTTGCAGCGGGCAGGGGTGCTCAGCGCTTACCTTGCCGCAAAGCCGACCCGCGCGCGAAG
>CAYVAP010000150.1:0-701 GCA_964449365.1 uncultured Bacteroidia bacterium | reverse complement strand
ATGGCAGCTTCTGAGATCGACCGGGGCGGCGAACTGTACCGACGCTTTGCCGTCGAAAAGCCCCAAGGCGCTAGCGCCGTAAAGGCGAGAGGTGGCGTTTCGGCAGAAAACGCTACGGAAGAGCGCTTTCCCATCATCCCTGATCTGAGCATCGACCCGAAGGTGGGGGCCAGAGCCATCCATATGGAGGCCGAAGACGCCATCCCTAGCTATGAGGCCGTGCGCATCGATAAGCAAAAGCTCTGGTCGTACGCGCCTGATTTGACGCAGCGGATCAGAGGTATTTTGGATCACTACCTACGGTGGCCCATCCCCGGCCTGGGCATGACGCTACGCACCCTGAGCGTGATCAGCCTGGTGATATGGCTGATGATGTGGCTATTGTTGCTGGGGTTGGAGATGCCCTCGCTCCTGGTGGGCATCGTGAGCCTGCTGATGTCCTTGCTGGCTACCCCTTTACTCGTGGTGTGGATCGTCAGGCCAATACTGATCCGCTTGGTTGCGAGACAAGTATTCAAACTAATTGAAAAACAGCTCAAAAAGCATGGGCTGCTCGCCCCCTGAGTAGCCCGCATCACAGGACGATCAGCTACTCCGGAGTTTACGACTTTTGAGGCAGGGGTTCATAACAATTGTCGACCTTTTCTTGCTGAAAAAACCGGAAAAAAAATAATCGAGCACTACCGCGAAACCAATGACTA
>CAYVAP010000149.1:0-8803 GCA_964449365.1 uncultured Bacteroidia bacterium | reverse complement strand
GTACCATGTCCTTGTAGGCTTGGATCAGCTCTTCCTCCCGGAATAGCTTCCGCCGAATGATCCACTTTTCCTGGGTGATTTTCCAGCCATACAGATCATCAGGAAATGGCTCTTCGAGGCCAAAGTCCCACTTGCGCTCAACGTATAGCTTCTCGGCGGGGACTCGCTCGAATTCGCCAAAAAAGCTTTCGTTGCCGATCTCGATCCAGGTTTCACTGAGCACTTCATCGCGCAAGCTAGCTTCGCCGTAGAGGTCTACCCAGATGTAGTAGGTACTCTTGGCCAGGTTGAGCAGGCCACCTTCTACCACGCTAAAGGTTTGTTCGTCCAAGATTTTGCCATCTTCACCCTTGATCGTGAGGGTGTGCAGGCCCGATTCGAGGTCGATGCGCTGAAAACTACCCGCAGGCATGGAGTAAGCCAATTCGTCGATCACCACGCGTAGATCTTCTTCGCCGACATTGTCCATCTCGATGTTGCCTTGATCACAGCCAAGCAACAGGAGCCAAGCAAACGGGAAGAGGAGCCATAGTGATCGTTTCATAGGTACAAGAACAGAAGTTTTAGGCGTTTTACTTGGCGAAAATACGCAGAAAAATTTGGTTTTGGAATGTGTGAAGGGCCGGAGCCCTTTTCTGAGAAAAATTCATGCAAATATTACAGCCCTGAGCAAAAATCTTGGCGTCTCCGGCACGTTTTTTTCTTATCCATTTCACTACCTCAACCCCAATTTTACATGCGCCTAGGGATAATCACTATGATAGCCGTTGTGGGCTTGCAGCTGAGCCTGAGTAGCTGTGGCCGAGGCTTGGAAGAGCAAAACCGCCAGCTCAGCCAACGGCTGGATTCACTCCAAACCGAGCTACAACAAGTACGCCAGGAAAATGCCCGCCTGCGAGAGGCCGCTGGAAAGCCCCTCGACTTCGGATACGAAGTACAGATCGGTGCTTTTCAGGAGTTTGACCTGCAAGCCTATCAGGATGAATTGCAGCGCTTTACCAAAGTCGAATCTCAGGGGATGAACAAGTACGTGCTGGGTCGATTTGCCCGCAAAGAAGATGCTGAACGCTTCCTCGCTGACGTCCGGCGTATGGGCATTCGAGATGCCTGGATCGCAGGCATTGCCGAGGGCGAGCGCACCACGGTATCTGATGCCGAGGAGGCCAACGAAGCGTATTTTGGCGAAGCTTGGATACCAATGGATGAAGAAACAGAATAGCCTCAGCGAGCATGATGGCTCATTCGCAGCAAGGATAAGCAACCCTGAGCGTTTCTCCACTACTGACCTGGATCAAAACGAGTTCTAACTTGCCTGCCTCTTTGATCACAGAGTCGCCCGGCGACAAAAAGGCTTGAATCGCACACTCAGGGCTGCACTCGCAGAGGCGGATGCGATAAGGGATATCATGGTCGATCATCAGCCAAGTGTCATCGCCTTCTTGCACCACCGCCTTGGCCACGCTGCGAAAGGCATTGGGCCGTACCTCCTGCTCATACCACTCTTCGCAGCTCAACCCCCCAAAGTAGCGGCGGTACATCAGCGTCCCAAACACGATCAGCAGGGTGGAAAGACCGATCAACGCACTAGCCAAGGCTAGCATGTTCACAATACGACGGACACGAGGGGTATGCTTGATCGGCATGTTCCGGAAATGGAAGACCTTTGCCCCAAACAGTAGGCAAAGCAGAACTGTCGGATAATCCGTATAAAAGTAGGAATTTTTCGCCAGAGATCCCAACCAGCCAGGTTAATCTTTCTGCACGTTGGGATTCTTGATCTCTGCGTCTGACTCGACGCCCTCCAGTACCTCGATGTGAATGCCGTCCGACAAGCCTACCTGGACGGGTTGCTTGCGGTATTTCCCTTGGTCGGCCGCGACCTCGACGTAGGCGCTGTCGCCCTCGAATTGCAGCACCGCCTCAGGGATGGTCAGCACCTGATCGCGGCGCTCCAGCACGATGTCGGCGTTGGCGCTGTAGTTGGCCCGGATAAACTGGTCCTCCTTCAGCTTCACCGCCGCGCGGATCTCGAATTGGACGGCCCCATTTTCTTCCACGCCCTTGGGCGCGATGTACTCCAGCACCGCCTCGAAGCGCTGATCGTCAATGGCCCCGATGATCAGTAGCAGATCCATGCCAGGCTTGAGCTTGCCTACCTCCGACTCATCCACCGTGCCCTCGAAAATCATCTCGCGCATGTCGGCCACCACCGCGATGGAGGTACCCTCGTTGAAAGTGTTGGCCTCGATCACGGAGTTGCCCTCCTCCACGGGGATGTCGAGCACCATGCCGCTGATGGTGGCGCGCACGTTGGTGTTGGTGTTGGCCCCGGAGCGCTTGGTGGTGCCCTTGCGGATCAGGTCGAGATTGTCTTGCGCAGCATTGAGCTCTTCTTGGGCACTGAGGTAGTCCAATTCCACCTGCTGAAAGGTCGCCTCGGCGATCACGCCGTCATCGAGCAGGGCCTTGTTGCGCTTGAAGTCGCGCTCGGCGTTTTCGAGCTGAATCTTGGCCCGGCGCAGGCGGTTCTCGGCGTTGTTGAGGTTGACCATGTCGGGGATGATCTCAATGCTGGCGATGAGGTCGCCCCGGCTGACCTGATCGCCCGGCTCCACGTAGAGCTGATTGATGATCCCGGAGACCTGCGGCTTGATGTCCACCTCTTTGCGTGGCACCACCGAGCCGGTGGCTACGGTCTTTTTCACCACATCGCGCACCGAGGGCGTTTCGGTTTCGTAGGTGATTTCGGGCGTTTGGTTTTTGCTGTACAAAAAGTAGCCGGTCCCAGCCATAAAGGCCAGAATGACAGCTAGGATGAGGATGATGCCGATGCGGTTCATGGGGGGATGTTGAGAGGGGCAGTTTTTCAGTGATCAGTGAACAATGGTCAATGATCGGTAAAGAAATTGGTGGTCAATGATCAGTGATCGGTAAAGAAATTGGTGGTCAGTGGTCAGTGAACAATAGTCAATGATCGGTAAAGAAATTGGTGGTCAGTTTTTCAGTGGTCAATGGTCAGTGGTCAATAGTCAGGGGTCAATGGTCAGTAAAGAAATTGGTGGTCAGTTTTTCAGGGGTCAATGGTCAGGGGTCAATGGTCAGTAAAGAAATTGGTGGTCAGTTTTTCAGTGGTCAATGGTCAGGGGTCAATGGTCAGTAAAGAAATTAGTGGTCAGTGGTCAATGAACAATGGTCAGTAAAGAAACCATTGGTCAATAGAGCGCATTTTTAACTGTTCATTGCTCACTGTTCATTGTTCACTGCTCATTGCTCATTGCTCACTGTTCACTGTTCACTGTTCATTGTTCATTGTTCATTTTTCATTGCTCACTGTTCACTGTTCATTGCTCACTGTTCACTGAAAACTGTACCTACTCCGCGCGCAGCGCATCTACCGGTCGAATGCGCACCGCTCGACTGGCGGGGATCAACCCGGCAAAGATGCCACTGATGATCAGGACGATCAGGGCCACCACGGCCAGTTCGAGCTGTACGTAGGGCGTGCCAAACATGCCGGTGTCAGCGTTGAAGCTGTCCATGCCCCAGCCCACCAGTTCCAGCAGGGCCAGACCAAAGACCAGCCCGCCGTAGCCCGCCAGCAAGGTGAGGGTCACCGCTTCGAGCACGATCTGCTGCATCACCTGCCAGGGCTTGGCCCCCAAGGCGCGGCGAATGCCGATCTCTTTGGTGCGCTCCTTGACCACCACCAGCATGATGTTGCTGATGCCCACCGCCCCGGCCAGCAGGGTGAGGATGCCCACCGTCCAGCTGATGAAGCGAATGCCGATGAAGACGTTGTTGACCTCAGCAAACTCCTTGGCTTTGTTCCAATGGCCAAAGGCCCGCTCGTCCTGCGGGTGGACCTTGTGCCGCGCCTTGAGGATGGTGAGCGCCTTGGCCTCGACCTCCTCGGCTGACACCTCCGGCTTGGCCACCACCGAGAACCAGCCTACCTCATGGCCGAAGTTGAAGGCCTGGTTGAAGGTGGTGAAGGGCAAATAGACCTTTTCCTCGGCCTCCTGGGCCTCATCACCGCTCAGCTCAGTACGAAAGACTCCCACCACCTTGAACAGCACCCCCTGAATGCGGATGCTTCCACCGATGGGGTCTTCCCCTGGGGCAAAGAGCAACTCGACCACCCGGCGGCCAATCACGGCGACTTTGCGTTTTTCTTTCAAGTCCAAGGGATTGATGAAGCGCCCCTGGGCCATCAAAAACCCCTCGATGGCCTGGGTCTGCGGGTAATCGCCACTGATGCTGAAGTTGCCGTACTTGTCGCCCCGGTACACCAGGTTGCTGCCCCGGTAGCCGCCCAGTTGGTTGCGGGCTGCTACGTACTGCGCGTCGGTCAACCGCTCTTGCAGCACCTCATAGTCGCGCTGGGTCATCGACAATTGGCGGTTGGGCCGCATGCCCTGGTAGGCCATGGTGGTGCGCCGCGCCCACATGAAAAAGCTGTTGGTGGCCGAGCCGCGAAACTCTTTGGTAGCCCCGCGCTCCAGGCCGTTGCCGGCTCCCATCATCAGCACCAGCATGAAGATGCCCCAAAACACCCCCAGGGCGGTTAGGAAGGTCCGCAAGGGGTTTTTGCCGAGGGAGGCGGCGATTTCTTGCCATTGGTCTAGGTCAAACATAGTGGTCAGTGGTCAGTGGTCAGTGATCAGTGATCAGTAAAGAGGGGGGTCGGGGTGAACTCGGTCAGTGAGCTTTTCGAACTGGGGGTGGTCGGGGTGATCAACGGTGTACGATCACTTCGATCACTGTTCACCTTGATCACCCTTTTGTCTCTCCTCTACTCCTCCCGCAGGGCCACGATGGGCCGAATGCGCGCCGCCCGCAGGGCGGGGACCAGCCCGGCTAGGCTGCCGGCGATTACTAAGATGATCATGGCGCTGAGGGCCACGGGGAGGTTGATTTCGGGATGGGCAAAGATCTCGACCGCGTTGGTCAGGGTGTCGTCGAGGGCATTGAGCAGCGCGATACCCAGCAGCAGGCCGATGTAGCCCGCCACGGCGGTGATGAAGATCGACTCTTGCATGATCAGCCCCACGATGGAGCCAGGCGTGGCACCCAGGGCCTTGCGGATGCCGATTTCTTTGGTGCGCTCCTTGACCACGATCACCATGATGTTGCTCACCCCGATGATGCCGGCCAGGATGGTGCCACTGGCGATGAACCAGACGAAGATGCGAATGCCCGTCATCACGCTCTGGAAGCGCTGGAAGTTGGCGACGTTGTTGCGCACATAGACGGCGCGGGGGTCCTTGGGGTCGAAGTGGTGGATGCGGGCCAGCAGGTGCTTGACCTCAGCAGCCATGCGCTCGCTTTCGGCCAGGCTGGCATCGCCTACGGTGAACATCACCTGACTCAACTGCCGATTGCCCCCAAAGGCTCGCATGGCCGTGGTGATGGGCAGGTAGAGGTTGTCTTCTTCGCGCTCCGACTCTTCGGTATAGACCCCCACCACGTGGAAGACGATGCCATTGACCTGGATCTCTTCACCGATGGGATCGCGCCCGTCAAACAGCTCATCGATCATGCGCTTACCCACCAGGGCCACCTTGCGGTGCTCGTCCAGATCACGCTGATTGAGATAGCGTCCGCTCACTATCTCGGTGTTTTCTACCTGTTGATGGCCAGGGTGTACACAGCGCACACGGTACTGGGTCAGCTCGTTTTGGTAGGTGATCTGCACCGTGCCGGGGATATAAAAGCGGGCCGTCATGGCTTCGCCCTGAGGGACTTGTCGCTGAATGGCTGCATAGTCCTCCGTAGTCATGCGAACATTCCGACCCGGTTGCATGCCCTCGTGGGGCAGGCTGGTGGTGCCATTATAAATCCAGATGCTATTGATGGCATCCCCGCTAAACTGATCGTGGATGCCATTCTCCAAGCCTTGGCCTAGGCCCAATAGAGCCACCAGCATCAAAATGCCCCACCCGACGCTAAAGCTCGTCAGAAAGGTCCGCAGGGGGTTTTTGCGGATGGTGATGAAGATTTCTTGCCATTTGTCAAGGTCGAACATAGGGTCAGTGGTCAGTAACAATGAACAGTGATCAATGAACAATGAACAGTGGTCAGTAACAGTGAACAGTGATCAATGAACAGTGAACAGTGGTCAGTAACAGTGAACAGTGATCAGTAATCAATGAACAGTGAACAGTGGTCAGTAAAGAGGATGTGGTCAGTGAACAGTGATCGGGGTGGTCGGAGAAGGCACTTTCCACTTTCAACCTTCCACTTTCAACCTCTCGCCTCTCGCAGCGCAGCGGTCTCTCTTCTCGCTTCTCACAGCACAGCGGTCTTCTTCCGTTCATCCGACTCGATCACCCCGTCGCGCAGGCGAATGATGCGGTCGGTCATCTCGGCGATGTCGTGCTCGTGGGTGACGATCACCACGGTGATGCCTTCTCGGTGAATGCCATGCAGCAGGTCCATCACGTCGTGGGAGGTCTGGGTATCGAGGGCCCCGGTGGGCTCGTCGGCCAGGATGACCTTAGGCTGAGAGATCAGCGCCCGGGCGATGGCCACGCGCTGTTTTTGCCCGCCCGACAGCTCGCTGGGCAGGTGATCGGCCCATGCGCCCAAGCCAACCTTCTCCAGATACGCCAGGGCCAGCTCGTTGCGCTTGCTGCGGGGCATTTTCTGGTAATAGAGCGGGAGGGCTACGTTTTCCATGGCGTCTTTGAACGAGATCAGGTTGAAGGACTGAAAAACGAAGCCCAGCAATTGGTTGCGGTAAATGGCCGCCTTGGTCTCAGAGAGGTCCTTGATCAAGGTATCGTCGAGGTGGTAGCTGCCCTCGTCGTAGTTGTCGAGGATGCCCAGGATGTTGAGCAGGGTCGATTTACCCGAACCGGAGGAACCCATAATGGAGACCAGCTCACCTTGCTCGATGGTAAGGTCGATGCCCTTGAGCACATGCAGCGGCTGGCCGCCGGTAAGGTAAGATTTGTGAAGGTCGCGAATGCATAGCATGGAAGAGGATTCGGGATTTGTAATGGGTAGCCGAATATACGGTGGTAGAGCCAGCCTGTTGGCGGTCTGGTCGAGAGAAGGGACAGGTCGGTCGAGGGATCAGCGGCGCAGTACGCGCACACATACCCGCAACAGGCGGCACAGGATGAGCAGCAAGCTGCGCAGCAGGCGAAGTCCGACCTTTAGGCATTGGCCCAACATACGAAAAATGGCACGAAGCATGAGACAGTCGATAAGAGATGCTTCTGATAAAGAAGCGAAAGATAGGGTGAGGTTGGCACTAGTGCTTCGCATTCGAAATTCGTAATCGAAAGTAAATTTAGCCGCTGGGCGCGGCCACTGAGTGAGCCAAGAGGAACGGCAGTAAACGTTGTGCCTGACACCTTGTACCCTTGCTCCCTTATACCCCTGACCGTTCATATAGGTGAGGCAAATGGCCCTGATTGGCTCTGCGCAGCTTGGGTTACTTTCAACCTCGACTTTCAACCACAAAACTAATGACTAGCGTAGGGGCAAAGTTGCGGAAAACCCGCTTGCGCCCCTGCCCTTTGGACCAGAGTAGGTCCCTTACTTGGTAACGCTCAAAAAATAAATTCCGCTTTTGACTTGATCTCTTGCACGCATCCTGCGTCAGAAAAAGCTTCGTTTGGCCCGCCAAACTCAGTTTTTCTTCCTTGCCTGCGCACAAGATCTCGGCGCAAAATCAGGAGGTTATTTTTCTCGCGTTACTTAGCCTCTTGCGGCACCCATCCCCAGGCATATTCTATCCCTGCCAACTTTTGTCGCGCGACCTCGATAGCGGTTTCTGAAGCATCGATGCCAATCCAGCGGCGGCCCAGTCGCTCGGCGGCTAATAAAGTGGTGCCCGAGCCACCAAAGCAGTCCAATACCAGGCTATCGGGCAAGGAAGAGGTCTCGATGATCAGCTTGAGCAACTGGGCGTTTTTTTCAGTGGGATAGACGGGGTACTGCGGATCTTTGAAAGCCAGGATATCTTGTCGGCGCTTGCCGGGCTGCTCCTCGGCGTAGATGCGGCGGCGCGGGTTGCCGGTAGAAGACCATTCGATCAGTCCTTCGGCGTCGAGTTGCTCCAGCACGGCGATCTCACTGCGCCAGTGTCGCCCTGGCGGGGGCAAAATGCCCCGAAACGCCTCGCGGGTCTTGCCATTTTTGGTCTCGCCCGGCGCATGCAGAGGGATAGTGGTGTAGCGCCGCCCAGCGGCATCGACCTTGGGAAAGAGCCGCTGCAAATCTTCTTCGCTGTACGGCTCATGGGGTTCTTACCAGATGGGTTGGGGGCCCTTGCTGTAAAACAGGATCAGGTCTTTGACGTTGCCGTAGCCTCGCCGCTTGAAGTTCTTGGGGTTGCACTTGATGCGGCTGAGGTCGTTGCGAAAGTTGGCCTCCCCAAAGATCTCGTCCATAATCACCTTGACGTAGTGCCCCACCTTGTAATCGATGTGTAGATAAATGGACCCCCGCTCCGAGAGCAATTCGTGCAGCAGGATCAACCGCGCCCGCAAAAATTCCAGAAAAGCGGCCCCGATCAGTTGGTCTTCGTAGGCCAGGCGACCTATTCTCGCTGCACTGATGGTGCTGGCTCGCCCTTCGGAAAGGCTGAAGCGCTTTTGGGTCGCAAAGGGCGGATCGAGGTACACCAGATCAACCTGGCCAGCCAGGTTTTGCGCATCGATCAGATGTTTGAGCACCCTGAGGTTGTCTCCCTGAATCAGCCAGTTGCTCTGTCCCAGGGTATGCATCCCTTCGATCTGGCAAGCAGAAATGGCCGCGCGAATGGCTGCAGGAGATTGCTTGCCGGGGTAGG
>CAYVAP010000148.1:0-8866 GCA_964449365.1 uncultured Bacteroidia bacterium | reverse complement strand
AAGCTCAACCGTATCAATGACTCTGTCTGGAGCTCGATGCTGGGGAGTACCTCAGTATACACTTTGGGGAGAGTGAAAATGCTTGTAGTAGGCTAAACCATTAAGCTAAATGGACCAAATCAAAGAGGGTAGCCCCCCCGCATCTATGTGTTGTTAAATTTACGCAAATGAATATTGCCTTGGCCTCTATTATCATCATCTTGTTTTTGATGCCTGGAGTTATTTTCATAAGGTCGTATTCTAGTGGACTTTTCTCTGATGGATTTAAAGTTATTGATCGACTTGACAATTTGTCAACACCTCAGCTTATTATTAGAGCTATCATTCCTAGTCTCATAATCCACTTTGGTTTTTCTCAGATTTGTATGATAACAGGTTGGGGAAAAATTAACTTTCAACTTTTGTTCGGCCTTTTAATTGGTGGTAAAATCGCCTCCAATTTTGTAATTGAGCTTTCGGATAACATAGAATCGGAAAATTGGCAAGTCATTATATATAATACTGCTATCAATGTTACTGCCTTAAGTATTGGTTTCGCTGCAAAAATTATAGTTCGTGTATTTAGACTAGATCGTAAATTTGAAATACTTCGATATCCCAATGATTGGCATTACATTTTCTCAGGTGAGATTTTGGAAATCAGCGGTGACATCAAGGGCGCTGCTCGCGATCAAATTGATCTACGCTATGTAACTGTATGTGTCGATATCGGTGGCCAAGCGGTTGTTATTGCTGGCGTACTTGAAAGTTATAAGCTTTCTCCCCCAAATGAGGTGCAATTCCTGATACTCAGCAATGCCCGTCGCCGTCCACTCGATTGGGATGCCGCCCCAGGGCAACAGGGAACCGAGGATTTCTACAAACTTCCAGGCAATTATCTGATTATCCCCTTTCACGAGATCAAAAACCTTGAAATCGAGTACATTTGCTTAGACAAGATCGCCCAGGCAGAAGGTGATGCTGGGGACCCAAATGCTGACCAAGCGTTGACCTGACCGTTCTCTCGGGGTGGTCTCCATATTGCACAACCCAAGCAGTCCGATAATTTATATTATGTTAAGTAAAAGCCCGCCTTTATGAGCGGTAGGTAGGTCAATTTAGCCAGTACCCCCTAGTCATTAGTTTCTACCTGAAAAATGTGCCTCCTAGAGCTTCAGAAAGCTATTTTGAGGGATGCTCATACCTTGGCTAAACCAAGGTGTGCCGTTAATTCTAGGCAAATAGCCCTCATTGACTCTCACCGATATGACAGGGGCATAGGGGCTTCAGCAGTCCCTCACATTGGCTTGCCGAAGGGTTGACCTGCGGGGCAGCGCTACGGACTAGTAACTTTATTCACCTATATTATGGTATTCGATGTTTTTTTCTCATCTCTTCTCCCCTAGCCTACCTTCACCACGTACTCGCCCTGGATTTCGTAGCCCAATTCTTGGGCGTATTCGGTTTCGCTCATCTCCGTGCCGTGTACTTCCTTGTGTAGCTCGTACATCTCGCGGAAGGATTCGTAGCTGCTGCGGTAGGGCTCCCTGGGCTTCTTGACGGGCGAAAACTGGGTGTTCTCATACTGCCGAAACACATCCAACTGCGCGGTGATAGGCTCGGCTCCCTGCTTGCGCATCTCCTCGACCTGCTCGATCATCCAGCCTTCAGTCAGCATTTTGTACAGGTAAGCTGGCAGGTTGCGGATCTTGGTCGCGTGCTTGCTTTTCGATTTGCGGGTCAGGGTCTCACGCACCAGCTTGATCACGGCCTGCACGTAGTAGTTGTTCCAGCGGTAGCCGTCTTTGAGCTCGGCCCCTTCGATCACGTACTGGCGTATCTTGAGTACCTCGCGGCTGGCGACACCGAGGTGCAACAGGGTCTCTTCCCACTCGTAGGCCGCGCCGAGTTTGAGCTCTTTGGTCTGCTCGAAGTCGTTGTTGAAGTGAAAAACGATCTCCTTGATCGCCCCTCCCCTCCCCCCGCGCACGGTCTCGTAAAAAAACTCCACCCAGGTACCTTTGAACTCCTCCTGTATCGGCTCCAGCACCCGCGTTTTGAAGTTTTGAAAGCGCTCATAGCGCCCTTCGCAGCCCAGCGAAGCCTTGAGCTCGTCGAGGCCGATGCGCATCGAGCTGGTGTTGGGCCGCCATTGGTAGTGGCGAATCAGCCAGTAGAGACGATGCGAGTAGGTATGCACGAAGGTGCGCAGCAACTCGATGTCGCCTTTGGTAAAGCCCAGCTCCAGCCGCACCAAGATGGCCTTGAAGTAGCGGTTGACCTCGATCACGAAGCAGGTATCCTGGTAGCGAATGGTAGGAAACGCCACGATCGAAGCCGGGTACCGCTCGCCGAAGTGGGTGCGCATAAACTCCTCGTCCAGATCGAAAACACGCTTCTGAAAGCGCTTGGTCAGCTTCATGTACTCGCGCTTGGCGTTGCGCGAAATGGCGTCCTTGTCCAGCCGATGAGTCACCGCCTCATACGGAATCTTATACACCAGTTGGTCGGGGTTGTCCTTGTGGTTGAAGTTGAGCAGTTCGGTGTACAGCCGGGTCTCGACCAGCTTCATATCCGTGTTGGCGTTGATCAAGATATTGGGCTGAAACACGGTGTAGTGTACCGGGTGGCGCTTGCGGCGCGGCGCAGAGTCGGATGATGAGGCTCGTTTGCTCATAGGAACCAATTGAAAGTTCAGGTGCGAAAGGACAGAACCGTGGCTCACTCTCTTGCAACCTTTCACCTACGAAACTTTTAACTCCCTGACAATTTCTTTCCTTTTGTTTACAATACAAAACGAATCTGAGGTAGCCATCTTGCCTGGTTGCATCCAAAGGTAGCCAGCTTGAGTAGGGCCATTGCCACGACCAGAGCTTAATGAGGCAGACAGCTTGCACTTTTTTGTAGCTCAACAAGAAAAAAGGCCCTCATCTCGTCTGCATATTCCGGTAGTTATCTTTGGGATAATGGCTTGATTTTCAAACGGTTATTCTTGCATGCATCTGAAGTCAACTTTTGCTTAAGGTCTGAGCCTGAGCCATTTGTCTCTGCGCATCTTTTTGTAGCCGATCTCACGGGTCTTTGCTGATTTCCTGCATCTTTATGTAGCATCCTTTGGTAACGCATTTCTTTGTAGCTCACTCCTAAATAGAAGTGCATGTATCCGTAGCCGAGTTGGAAGGCCATGCACGGAGATGTAGTCGAAAAAGGAGCCACTTTGCATGTTTTTGTAGGTAGCTTGAGAGCATTTTGCACATTCGAGTAGTTCAAATCGGCCATAACTGACTGACTGTCAGTCGATTTTCCGGCGCTAAGAATGTGACTTTAAGTATTGTTTTTTAAAAGAAAGCAGACCAAAGGGAAAAAAAGCTCGATTCATCGGCTCTCAAAAAGGCTTGCCCCCTTTCAAGGCGGCTCAAGTATCCTTGGTCAACCGATGGTTGAAGCGAAAAGCAGTCGCGCGCTGCATGTTTTTGTAGCTTAATAAGCCTAAAATGGACACAGAGGCACGGCGGCAGGAGTCCTTTGATCCCTAACCAGTTACCGAGCCACGCCGCCAAACCAGAAACTCTGCTACAAATGAATGAGCGCTTCCAAGCCACCTGATCAGGTAATCATAAGTGCCTATTAATCAGTAACTTATTCCCAAAAATTCTTCCCCTCCCCCACCCCATCGGCCGCAACTTCAATACAGATAAATGCGACCCCTAACAAAGACTCTACCTGACAGGCCATCAGGCTTCGGGCGTACCTGATCCTCGGTAAATGCAACTTTTTTCACCCTAACTAAGCTACAAATCCATGCACAAAATCGTGCTTTTCGCGCCGTATAGGCTGATTTTCGTGGCAAAACTCCGCTACATCTGCATGCAATCCCCAGCGAGCCCCGGTTGCAAATAGCCTTGGAAAAGCAGAACTTTCCTGCACAAACTACTGCCACTCACATGTTTATTCGACTTCTCTGCTGCATTTGTCTCACCGGTCTCCTCCCAGCGGTACAGGCCCAGTTGCCCTCGGCTGATCGGCTGAGCCTGAGCGACCTTTCGGCCTTCGATAACCCACCCACCGGCTGGCAAATCGCAGGTAGAGCCAGCGCTGACCTCGATGAACCGCACACGCTAGAAGCCCAACCCGGTCAGGGGATACTGCTCAATCTCAGTGAGCCCGGCCAAGGGAATGACCTCTTTACCACCTGGACACATGGCGATCTCGACCTTTCTCTCGACTTCATGATGCCCCCTGACGGTAACTCTGGCCTCTACCTCATGGGTCGCTATGAGATCCAACTGGCCGACAGTTGGGGCCAATCAAGCGCTACCTACGCCGACTGTGGCGGGATATATCAGCGCTGGGATGCCACTCAACCAGAGGAAAAACGCGGCTATCAGGGCCACCCCCCACGCAGCAATGCCTCCCGCGCCCCTGGGCTGTGGCAGCATCTAGAAGTAGCTTTCCGTGCTCCGCGCTTCGATCAGAGCGGTCAAAAAACCGAAGACGCGCGCCTGCTCCGTGTGGTACTCAACGGCGCGGTGATTCATGAAAATGTAGCATTGGCAGGGCCTACCCAAGGATCAACTTTCGAGGCTGAGGGAGCACAGGGACCGCTGCGCCTCCAAGGCGATCATGGCCCGGTGGCCTTTCGTAATATTCGCTACGAACGCTTTGCCCAGGAGGCTGCCGTAGCAGGCCCATTCGACTACGCGGTGTACTTGAGTAAATTTAGCGATTTACCCGATCTCGACACCCTCAAGGTGACTCGGCAGGGACAGACCGAATTTCTCACCCAAGAAGTCGCAGGCGAAACCCAGGACTTTTTGCTCAAACTGAAAGGCACCCTGTTGCTACCCCGTGATGGCCAATACGCTTTCGAATACAATCCGCTGGGCTGGGGGCAACTTCGCATCGACGGTAAGATCATCACCCCCGCAGCCCAATGGCGACAAACAGGCAGTGCCACCCTCACCGCCGGCGAGCATCAACTGGAAATCATCTATGGCAAAAACGCCTCTTGGTATCACAATGGATTGGCGCTCTATATCAGTGGCCCTCAGTTGCGACGACAAGCGCTACATATACTCAGCTCCATGCCCGTGGATGCCCCCGAAAATCCCGTGTACATCGATGTAGGAGCTGAACCGCGTGTCATGCGCTGCTTTATCGACTACCGCGACCACGACACTGCCGAAGCACGGCGCATCGTGCACGCCATCAACGTAGGCTTTCCCAACGGGCAGGCGTATACTTTTGACCCTGATCGAGCGGCCTGGGTACAACTCTGGCGCGGCCACTTCCTCGACGCAGGCTCCATGTGGATCAGTCGGGGAGATGGATCGAGCCGCCCCCAAGGGAGTGTGCTTACCCTGGGAGACGAGGCCGCCCTAGGGCTGCTGTTGAGCGAGGACGGAGCTTGGTCTGAAGAGCTCCCCGATGCGCTCGACTACAAATTTATGGGCTATCAGTTGCCCCCCGAAAATGGGCCGACTTTTCAATACCGCCTAGGCGACGCCATAATCGATGATGCCATTCGTAGCCCCCAACCTGGCCGCATGACACGTACCCTTTCCCTCCAAGGCAACCTCAACCTCCAAGTCTACCTTCGCCTGGCCAGAGGGCAACGCATCGAAGCAGTCGGCAAGCGCCGTTACCATGTCGATCAGCGTTACTACCTCGAACTCATGGGCAAAGACAAGCCCTTGCTCCGCACGATCAACGGACAGCAGGAGTTGTTGTTGCCCCTGCCACAAACCGCACGCGACGTAGTAAAGTATCAGGTCGTTTGGTAAAGAAATGGGTACAGAGAAAAAAGCACCTTCTCGCGAGCCGGGCCCTGATTCTCCCACAAACAGCAAAAACGCGAGGAAGAAACCATGGCTCCCTCCCCACGTCAGCGTAGCGCCTCAGTCGCTAATTAGCTGATAACTATATACTCATAACTCGCCTGTATGAACGGTCAGGGGAATAAGGGTATAAGGGAATAAGGTGGGTAGGCACAGCATTTACCTTCCGTTCATACTGGCTCACTCAGTGACCGCGCCCAGGCGGCTATATTTATTTACTTTTCACTTTCAACTTTTCACTTTTCACTCTCAACCCTCAACTTCCAGCACCAACTTCGAACCCTTCACCGCTTCTGTAGCCTGCGGCTGACGGTCCCCGCCGACAGTCGACGAACTGACGCTTTTCGATGGCACTGAGCTACCGATTTCGCGGCGCAAAAAGCAGCCATATTTGGATTGGTATGTCTATTATCAGGAAGAACGAGGTACGCAAGCAGTAGCCACGCCTTCTATGAACGGGGCATAAGGGCCACAAAGGCAGAGGAGATGTCCCTCATATTCTCCTTTTCGGTAGCTGCATCCAGCGGCCCATTCTACTACGAATAACGGACTTTACTCACCAGATCAAGGCCGTTTCCGATACCGCTCAAACCACCCCAAAATGTAGCTCACTTTGGCGATGAGGTAGCTGGGTTTGGCGGCGATGTGGTGGCTGGCTTCGGGCAGGCGCACCATGGCCGCCTCTACGCCGCGCAGTTTGAGGGCGGTGTAGTATTGCTCGCTTTCGGCGATGGGAGTGCGGTAGTCTTTTTCGCCAGTGAGCAGCATAGTGGGGGTATTGACCTGATTGACCAGCGAGATGGGCGAGCGCAGGAAGTAGTGCTCCAGATGCTCCCAGGGCAAGCCGGGAAACCAGTAGCGGTAAAAAAAGGTGGGATGATCGGCGTAAAGGGCGAAGCTGTACCAATTGATCACGGGTTTGGCTACTACGGCGGCCCGGAAGCGATTGGTTTGCCCGATGCACCAGGCCGTGAGGGTGCCGCCGCCACTGCCTCCAGTAATGAAAAGCTGATCAGAGTCGATGTAAGGCTCCTCAGCTAGCACGTCGACCGCCGACATGAGATCATAGTAGTCTTCGCCGGGATAGTGGTGGTGGATTTGGTTGGCAAACTCGGCCCCATAGCCGGTGCTGCCTCGGGGATTGAGGTAAAGCACCACGTAGCCTGCGGCGGCATAGAGCTGCATTTCTGCAGAAAACCGAGCGCCATAGTTGGCAAAGGGCCCTCCGTGAATCTCTAATAGCAAAGGATAGCGCTGTCGGGGGTCGAAGTCTGGGGGCTTGACTAGCCAGCCCTGGATTTGGGTTCCGTCGTACGACGAGTTGATGAGGATTTCCTTGACCTCGCCCAGTTGCTTGACGCCAAGCACTCCTTGGTTGAGATCGGTCAGCCGCCCAATGTCAGGGTCGATGCGAGCCCCTACCGCTACCTCGGCGGGTCGATGGGGGCTAGTTTGTGGCAAGGCGAAGCGATCGTTGTTCGAGACCGAAAAGCTCCCGCTACTGTAAGGCCGTCCTAGGGTGGTACCCCCTAGGTGCTCGGCCAGGATGGAGAGCTTACCCTCCAAGGTGAGGTAGGCCAGCCTGGTATCGCCGCGGCTGTCATAGCGGATAAACAGCCCCTCGATGCTGCTACTCCAAGCGATTTGATCCAGGCTGCGATCGAGTTTGAGGGGGAAGCGCCGACTCTTTCGTTTGGCAAAATCGTAGAGGTACAGCTCATTGGCCTGATAGCCGAGGTATTCCTCATCGTGCCCGAGGTAGGCGAGCATGCGGCCATCAGGCGAAACCTGCGGATGATGGTCAGGGCCCCGGCGATCTGTCAGCGGCTCGATGCGCCCATCGGCGATACCGATGCGGTAGAGCTCGGTATCCTGAGGATTGGTTTTGGCGTCGAGGTGGCGATTGGCAGCAAAGATCATGCTTTTGCTACTTGGTGCCCAGCAATAATCACTGCCATGGTGGTAGGGCCCAGAGGTGAGCTGCTTGGGTTGCCCTCCCTGGGCGGGGATCAAAAAGAGCTGCTGATGGCCAGGCTTGCGATAGCCGCTCCCGTCGTCGCGGTAGGTAAGGTCTTCGATGTAGATGGGGGCGGCGGCCCAAGTCGCGCCCTCGGGCTTAGGAGGTAGGTCGACCAATTTCGGAGCCGGCTCGGGCACCCGCATAGAGAAGCTCAGCCAGCGCCCGTCGGGCGACCACTGCAATCCGCTGGGCGTTTCGGTCAGGCGGGTTAGCTGCGTTTTGATGCCGGTTTTTACCCATAGCAGGTAAATCTGGGTGCTCCCTGATTCGTCAGAGAGGTAAGCGATACGCTCACCATCGGGCGACCAGCAGGCGTTGTGGTCGCGCTGATCGCCTTGGGTGAGGGGGCGATGTTCGGTGCCCTCATATCGGAGCATCCACAGGTTGCTATATCCTTCATCAGTCATGATGTCTTGGCTGTGCCGCTCGTACACAATTTGGCTGCCATCGGGGCTGATCTGCGGGTCGGTAGCATATTGCAGGTCAAAGACATCGAGTGGGCTGAAGCGCGCGGCGGTTTCTGGCTGGGCTGATGCAGCCAACCACGCTGAGAGGGAGAAACAAAAGACGATCAGTCGCATGGCGGAAGGGGGAACTTTGGGTTTTGGCCTTCAAAGGTACAACCTACGTACCAGAATTTCCGAAGGTCGCCATGATCAGGCGCTACTGGTGGGGTCGCGGCTATGCCGCTATCGGTAGCGCGTTTTGGTTGGTCCTATCTCGCGACCGCATTTTGGTTTGATAGGGGTTTCCTGCGTCTCGTAGCCATTGCATGTCCCTTAGTAACAGTGAACAATTAACATGGATCAATGAACAGTATAAACCGCTGCTCATCAAGGCATTCGCCTTTCAAAAGGGGGAGGTTATTTTTTTCGCGTTACTTAGCCTGAAGTGCTCGTTTTTGGACAAGATGGCTTCCGGGTGTTTTTGGGGCGTTTGTTTTTTGGACAAGAATGGACTTCGGGTGTTTTTGGGGCGTTCGTTTTTGGACAAGATGGACAAGATTAAACAAGAATGGACAAGATGGGCT
>CAYVAP010000147.1:0-8963 GCA_964449365.1 uncultured Bacteroidia bacterium | reverse complement strand
GCGTAAAAGTCTCTGATCGAGTCGGGGTTGGGGCAGGCGTGGCCTACGCTTGGGCCACTTTGCTGATTCGCCGGACCATTCAGATCGATGGCCCCAATGGAACCGAAGGCTCCGCCCAGTTTGCAGGTACGGGGCAGGGCTTGGGCTTCAACCTAGGGCTGCACGTGGATCTCTCGGACAAGGTGCATCTGGCGCTGAGCTATCGCAGTTCGATTCGCATCGAGATCGACAGCGGCATGGCTAGCTTCAAGGTGCCCGAATCGGTCATCAGCCAGTTTCCCGACCAAGCCATCGGTACGACCCTCCCCTTGCCACCGGTGGTCTCCCTGGGCCTCAGTTACCAGCCTCAGCAGCGCCTGCTGCTGTCCTTCGAGATCAGTTGGGTCGGCTGGCAGGTCTTCGATTCGCTCAACCTCAATCTGGCTCAGCCGGTGCCTTTTTTGCGTCAGTTTCCCGAGCGGTCGTTTCGCTCGTCTCTCAACTTTCACACCGGAGGCGAATATCGCCTCGACGAACACTGGCGGCTCCGCGCAGGGGTGATGTACGATAGTTCGCCCGTGCCGCAGGGCCACGTGTCGCCCGACCTGCCCGACGCCAACCGCATCGGCCTGAGCATCGGCGTGGGGACCAAGGTATGGCGGGGACTCTCTATCGACCTTAGCTATGCGTATGCCTACACCGGCGAGCGCACCTCCACCTTGCAAGCTGCGGCATTTTCAGGCATTTACCAAAGCACCAGTAGCACTCTGGGCCTCGGGCTGGGCTATGGGTTTTGAGCCGCTGTTGGCCCCCAGCGAGATCATCCCGCAAGCGGAGTTGGATCAATTGGATGCGTTTCTGGTCAGCGGCGGGCGGCTGATCGTGGGGGCCAATGCGGCAGGCGGCGACTTGCAGGGCCGCCGCCCTTGGCAAGCGGTGACCTCCGGCCTGGGGCCATGGCTCATGGACAAGGGCATCAGCGTGGACAAAGCATTTTTGCTCGACGCCAATTGCGAACAGCTTCAATTGCAGCAGCAACGCGGGGCCTTCACCCAGATCATCGCGGAGAAAACGCGGTGAATGTGTTCTCTGGGTCTTTCTTTTCCCGCTGCATGCCACCCCACCGCATCCCTAAGCACCATTTGAGACGACGGGAGTTACCTGCGAGGAAAATAGACCTACCCCCCCTTTACCCTTTTGCATCCTGCCGAGCCACATTTTTGTGTATCTTTGCACGTTAAAACTTGGCGAAAAACGTTGGCAATGCTAGTGGCGATAGTCAGTACGGCCATCGCAGCAAACAAGTCTTTCCGCTTTAAGGTTGATACAAGACAGTGAGACCGCTTTGCTGCGAGACTGCCTCTCACTTCTGACAGACTGCTGGGCCGCTCTAACTTCTCTCTTCTGACAAGCCGATAGGCCGTTCTGACTTCTCTCTTCTGACAGGCCGATAGGCCGTTCTGACTTCTCTCTTCTGACAAGCCGATAGGCCGTTCTGACTTCTGACCTTACCTCTCATGCGCGAAGAGCAAATCGTCATCCTGGGTGCCCGCGAGCACAACCTCAAAGACCTCGATCTTTCCATTCCTCGCTATCAGTTGGTCGTAATCACCGGGGTGAGCGGCTCGGGCAAAAGCTCGCTGGCCTTTGACACCCTCTACGCCGAGGGGCAGCGGCGCTACCTAGAGAGCTTTAGCGCCTACGCGCGGCAATTTTTGGGCGACCTCAAGGCTCCTGACGTGGATAAGATCGACGGGCTGAGTCCCGTCATCGCCATCGAGCAGAAGACCACCTCGCGCAATCCGCGCTCCACGGTGGGCACCGTTACGGAGATCTACGACCTCTTTCGCCTGCTCTACGCCCGCGCGGGCGACGCCATCAGCTACAAAACGGGCAAGAAGATGGTCCGCATGACCGATGAGCAGGTGGTGGAGGCCATTCAGGAGAAGCTGCGCGAGCGCCGGGTGCTGATCTTGGCCCCGCTGGTGCGCTCGCGCAAAGGCCACTACCGCGAACTCTTCGAAAACCTGGCCAAGCAGGGCTACACCCGCGTGCGCGTGGACGGCGAGGTGAAGGAGATCCAGAAGGGCATGAAGCTCGATCGCTACAAAATCCACGACATCGAGCTGGTGGTAGACAAGGTCAAGGTGGCCGACAATGATCAGCGCCTCTTCGACAGCATCCAAAAGGCCATGAAGACCGGCGAAGGCACCGTGCTGCTGGTCGATCACGACAGTGAGGACATGCACTGGTATTCGCGCAACCTGATGGACCCCGAGTCGGGCATCAGCTACGACGTACCCTCGCCCAATACCTTTTCCTTCAACTCGCCTTACGGCGCTTGCCCCACCTGCAACGGCCTGGGGCAAGTCTTCCAGGTGGATATGGACGCCCTGGTGCCTGATCCTTCGGTCAGCATCAGTCGCGGCGGAGTAGAACCCATCGGCGAGTACCGCGACATCTGGATCTTTCGCCAACTGCGCAAGATCGCCGATCACTTCGAATTCAAACTGACCGATCCCTGGGAGGACATCCCCAGCGAGGCGCGCTATTTTATCCTGGAGGGCAAGACCTCAAATGGCAAGGGCATTCGGGGCGTGCGCTTCGACGGAGTCAGGGCCTTCGTCTCCGACCAGTACCACAACTCCTCATCGGAGAAGATCAAAAGCTGGGCCGAGCAGTTCATGAAAATCACGATCTGCCCCACCTGCGAGGGCACGCGCCTGCGCAAGGAAAGCCTCTACTTCCAGATCGACGGCAAAAATATCTCGGAGCTGGCTCAGATGGACATCGCCACCCTGGCCGAGTGGATGGAAGGGCTGGAGGATCGCATCAGCGAGCGGCAGCAGCAAATCGGGGTAGAGGTGATCAAAGAGCTGCGCAAGCGCATCGGCTTCCTGATGCAAGTGGGCCTAGACTACCTGGCCCTAGACCGCCCGGCCAAGACCCTTTCCGGCGGCGAGGCTCAGCGCATTCGCCTGGCCACCCAGATCGGCTCGCAACTGGTCAACGTGCTCTACATCCTCGACGAGCCCAGTATCGGCCTGCATCAGCGCGACAACGAAAAACTGATCAAATCCCTCATCGACCTGCGCGACCTGGGCAACTCGGTGCTGGTGGTGGAGCACGACAAAGACACCATGCTGGCCGCCGACTACCTGATCGACTTTGGCCCTGGCGCGGGGCAGTACGGTGGGCACATTGTCAACCAGGGCACCCCGCAGGAGGTGCTCCAGACCGAGACCCCCACGGCAGATTACCTGGCGGGGCGTCGCGAGATCGCTGTGCCTGCCGAGCGGCGCAAGCCGCAGCCGCAGCACCTGGTGCTCAAGGGGGCTAGCGGCAACAACCTCCAGGGCGTGGACCTAAAGCTGCCCCTGGGGGTCTTCATCTGCGTCACGGGCGTCTCTGGCTCAGGCAAATCCACCCTCATCAACGAGACGCTGCACCCCATCATCAGCCAGCACCTGTACCGCTCCAAAAAGAAACCGCTGGCCTACGAGCGCTTCGAGGGCATGGAGCTGTTGGATAAGGTGGTGCGCATCGACCAGTCGGCCATCGGGCGCACCCCGCGCTCGAATGCGGCGACTTACACGGGGCTGTTTACCTACATCCGGCAGCTCTTTGCTGATCTGCCCGAGGCTAAGGCCCGGGGCTACAAGCTGGGCCGTTTCAGCTTCAACGTCAAAGGCGGCCGCTGCGACGAGTGCGAGGGCGCGGGCGTGAAGACCATCGAGATGAATTTTCTGCCGGATGTATACGTCACCTGCCCCAAGTGCCAGGGCCGCCGCTACAACCGCGAGACGCTGGAGGTGCGCTACAAGGGCAAGTCCATCAGCGACGTGCTGGAGATGGACGTGGACGAGGCGCTGACGTTCTTCGACGCCATGCCGCGCATCAAGCGCAAGCTCAAGACCCTGCACGACGTGGGGCTGGGCTACATCACCCTGGGGCAATCGGCCACCACCCTCTCGGGCGGCGAGGCCCAGCGCGTGAAGATCTCCACTGAGCTGTCGCGCAAAGACACGGGCAACACCCTCTACATCCTCGATGAACCCACCACGGGGCTGCACTTCCAGGACATCGAGATGCTGCTGCGGGTGCTGCAAGCCCTGGTGGAGCGCGGCAACACCGTGCTGGTGATCGAGCACAACCTCGACGTGATCAAGGTGGCCGACTGGATCATCGACGTAGGCCCCGAAGGTGGGGCCCGCGGCGGCCACATCGTGGTGGAGGGTACCCCCGAGACCGTGGCGCAGCATGAGGGCTCGCATACGGGGCGCTTTTTGGCGCGGGAGCTGGAAAATTCAGAATTGGTGATTGGGGATTAGGAATCCGTCATCATGTGAGGGAAGACCGCCTTTTTACGCTCAATTTCGTAACACTGACCATCGCAACCTTTCCGCGCGTTGCGCCTCATTTGATTCAATGGTTCACCTCTTAACGCAAAGTTTGCTGCCATGCGTCAACTTACCATAGAGTTACCCCATAGCCTGGCCCTCAGCGACTTCGACGTTCGAATGGTGCTGGCTGCTAACCTGTACGACGCAGGCCAGCTATCGTCTGGTCAGGCGGCACAGATAGTCGGCCTGTCCAAGCGGGCTTTCATCGAGCGGTTGGGCGAGTATGGGGTGTCGGTGTTTGGGTACGATTTTGAGGAGGTGGAGGCCGATCTAAAAAATGCCTAAGCTCATCATTGCCGATACCAGTTGCCTGATCGTGCTGGAAAAGATCGGGCGGTTGAGGCTGCTGCGGAACCTCTTTCAGGTGGTCACCGTGACGCCTGAAGTGCAGGCTGAATATGGGTCAGAACTTCCCGAGTGGATCGAAGTGATAAGTTTGGCCGACAAAAGCCGTCAGCAGCTATTCGAGCGGGAATTAGACCCAGGTGAAGCAAGCGCTATCGCTCTCGCCATGGAACATCCTGGCTCACTCTTACTCATCGACGAGCGAAAGGGTCGTAAGGTCGCACAGGATCTCCAGCTTTCTATCACTGGAACCTTGGGCATTTTAATCAGGGGGAAAGAGCGGCATGAAGTCATCTCCCTCGCAGATGAGATCGTGAAACTTCGCAAAGTTCAGTTTCGCATGTCAGAAACACTGATCGCGCGTATTCTGGAGAAGTATGAGCCAGAAGACCTCTCCTAGCAACCCTCCATTGCAGAGGGGGCAAGGGTTTGTAAAGCATCTATGGGCAGGGCTCATTGTATGCTCAAGTAAAGCAAGAACCGATGAACCAAGACCTTATCATTCCCGCCGAGCGCCTACGCGGGGTAAACCTGTCTCCTGAGGAACTGACCCTGGAGTTGGCTGTGTGGCTGTACGCTCAAAAGAAGCTGAGCATGGGTCAGGCTAAGCGCCTGGCTGGGCTGGATCAGATTTCCTTTCAGCGGGCGCTGGCGGCGCGGGAGGTGTATATCCACTACGACCTGGAGGATTTGGAGGTGGATGTGCGGGGGTTGGGGTTGATGGGTGGGAGGTAATGCCTTAATTTACCACATGTCTAAGCCAGAAGTACACGTAAGACTTCCCCAGCTAAAGCGGGCTTTCAAGGAGCACGGGAAAATAGCAGACGAAGCAGACAAAAACAGCCATCACCTGCTGCGGTTTTATGCCGATGAATGTGGCTTGAAGGCGATGTTCATGCAGGAAAATCGCCTGGACGATACCAGCGAATTTGAATCGAACGTGCCAGGCATCAAGTATGGGTACGGCCATGACCTGCTCAAATGGGCGGCGGCGATCAAAGTACCAGCCTTCGCCCTCAAGTACAAAGATGACCAAAAGGCTCCACTGCTCAAGGCACACGAAAAGCTAAGGTATGGCCGAGCTATTCACAAAGATCAAGCAAGCATGTTGAAAACCATCCAATCTCTCCTCAAGCAACATCTATGATAGGCAATAGGGTCCGGTATTACTCCTGGGTGGACATTCAAGATCGGCTGATCAGCGAGCTGCCCCAGCATCCACTACCAGATGGGGTCAAGCTTGAATTGTTTAGCGTGGGGTTGTATGTGTATCACATCGCAGAGGTCTCCGCCGAGTCCATTCTGGCCGTTTTAACGAGAATTTTTCCCAATGGCGTGGAGAAAGAAGGGCTGGAATTGGAATCTCTTGATCAGAGCCATAAGCGCTACTTACCCATCATTTTCGAAGAGATCGAAGAAGAAGAAGCTCGCTCGCTGCCTCGGTTTCAACCATCGTTCTCCCGCCCGTCGGTATTCTCCTCATCGGCAAGGCTACCCCAGACGCAGAGAGCCAACGAAGATCCGGTCATCATCACCACTCACTCTTTCAAAGGAGGCGTAGGCCGTACCCTGCACGCGATCGTGATGGCTTTGAACTTATCGAACAAAAGCGAGGCTCCGATTTTACTGATTGATGCGGATTTCGAAGCGCCTGGTATCACGTGGATGCAGTCCAACCCCGAAGTCTCCTTCGCCGACTTTCTCAACCTGGTTCACAGCGACCCTGAGCCAGAACGAGCCATCGAGCTAGTCGCTCGTGAGATCAGAAATCAGCGGGAGGACAACATTTTCATCCTACCTGCTTTCCGTACCGATCATCAACTTCGCTCGCTAGAGATCAAGCCAGAGCACATCTTTCGATTTCATGAAAACCCCTTTATTCTCACTGATTTTGTGGCCTCCCTGGCGCAGCAGCTAGGGGTGTCTCACGTGATCATCGACCTCCGGGCTGGTATTTCGGAGCTTTCTTCGAGTTGGTTACTCGATCCTCGGGTGGCCAATGTATTGGTGTCAACCCTGAGTAGCCAATCGGTGGATGGCACCACCACGGTGCTGGAGCTACTCTCTCAAAATGAACGAAAATCCGGACTTACCCCCTCCGACCCTCCGGCGTTGATTGTCTCCCAGGTTGCACCGGAACGCTTGCATGAAATGGCCGACATCTGGAAGGCTGAAAATGGGGAAAACAGTAACACCCAAGGCCGAAACATGGCCCACCTGCGGGACGCGATGGCTCAGTACCTGGCAGCAGCTGGTTTTAAAGCTGACGTTCAAAGCCCATTGGCCATCAGCCAACTGTATTCTGAGCTACAAGTCCTTTCCAATGACTGGCAGCAGATTAAGCAAGCCATCAGCAAAACGGGTATCCAAGACAACGTAGAAGAAATTCTCGCTTCTTACCTGGCGTCATCTGAGCAGCAGCAGCCCATCACCAACATTGAAGAAGCCCGTAACAAGCTACAACAACAGGCCAACAGACTCATTTATGCCGAGAAAGAGCAGGGAATCAATGATTTCTACAAAAGTCCAGCCATCCGGGCGCTGGCGGCCAAAAACCGAACGAGGCTACCCAACTTGGTCTCGATTGGCGCTAAGGGAGCCGGAAAAACCTTTCTCTTTCAGCAGTTGAGGAAAGCCGGTAACTGGGAGGCTTTCTGTAGCAAAGTCCTGGGGCCTCAATCTGACATCCTGTCGGCCCGCATAGTTAAAGTTACCTATCCTGCTAACCTTCCCCCTGATCAATTATCTACTGATTGGATACAAGTGATTAAGCCAACTTTTACTGATCACCAAACCGAAGCGTGGGATCTTAATCGCTGGCGGCAGCACTGGCTAGACGTGATGGCTTGGAGCGATGGATTTCAGGTAGGCAAACCGGACAGCTTTAAAGTCTATTTGAACCACCTCGAAGAGAACCAAGAGAAAGTCGTTTTCATCTTTGACGGGTTAGAGGACCTATTCCCCAATTACTTTCAAGCTGAGCCCCCCAAAAAGGCCCTGCGCAGCCTCATTCAAGATGTCAACCAGTTTATCGGAGTAACGCCTAACTCGCCCATAGGCATGGTCATTTTTTTGCGAGGAGACATCGTCAGGCACGTACTGCCCCAAAACTCAGGCCAGTTCGTGGACCAGTTCAAGGAATACAGCCTGCGCTGGGACCGGACGGAAGCGCTTCGCCTGATCGCTTGGGTGCTCACTTTTTACGACATCATTTCCCTCAATCTGAACCTTGACGACGTACCAAGCAGGAGTTATGACCAGCTAACCCAAGACCTACGGCCTTTGTGGGGGCGTAAGCTAGGCAGCGACCGCTCGCGCGAAGCCCTGAGCGCCAAATACGTCTTAAACTCGCTGTCTAACTTCAACGATGAAATTCAATCTCGCGACTTGATGGTCTTCCTCAACGAAGCGATCACCATCGAATCGCAAGGTACCGCCAGCGCCTATGACGATCGAGTTTTATCTCCTCTTTCTGTTAGAAAATCGATCCCTGAGGTGAGCAAGAAAAAGATCGTAGAGATTAAAGAGGAAAACAAAAACAACGAGTTCGCAGCGGTGCTGGAAAAATTAGAAAACGTAGCTGATCAACTACAAGTCCCTTTTGAGCAAACCGATTTGCTCACCGCTGCTGATCTCCAAATCCTGATGCAAAACGGCGTCCTCAAATTGGATAGAAACAAATACTACGTGGCTGAGATTTTCCGATCAGGGCTAAACCTCAAGCAGGGGAAAGGTAGAGCCAAAACAGATTTTAATTAACCCATGAGCCGCTAGGCAGGGCCAAAGCATTTGCGAAAAGTCGGAATAAAAGGCTACCGATCGACGTTTACGGACGTCGATCTAGCTAGTCTTGGGGACTCCAATCCCCTGACCTGCCGGATCGGAGTCCGAAAAAGCAGCCTCCACTGGGTTCCTCCCAAGGCGGAAGCAAGCACTGGAAACCCGGTGGGGCGGCTCCGATCAGGCTAACAGCCTGCGGTAGCCGTAGATGGAACATCCAGAGAGTGGAGATGCTTTTGCTCTGAAGACTCAAGAGCAGAGGGACCTGATCAACAGACTGAAAAGGGGGAAACAGTCGTTTACAACATCGCTTTGAAGAAAATTTTCGTACTTACCTGCGAGGCTGATTGGTCATGCAGAGACCTAAGACAAAATCGAAATGGCCAAAGATAAATACCACGACCTAGTGCTCTGTCAACTCACGAATGATGGGTGATCGCTGCATCTTTTTCCGCA